>JAAYTE010000231.1 GCA_012518175.1 Gammaproteobacteria bacterium
CAGCTGTTCTTCTTGACCTAATCGGTACGCCACCAGTTTTCCGCCATTGACTGCGCTGTAATCTAAACAGGCTAAATTGGGTCGAATTAAACTGGGCTGTCCTTGACGCCAATAATGGCCAACAAAGAGCAAAGGTTGCTGCGCATCGTAATTATTAATATGGCGCAAGTACTGCGAGGGTAAAGGTTTTTGCGCAATATGCTCAGGCAAGGCGTCGGGTTGAAAAACCACGTCGCCATAGGTCAGCGCGGCACTGTCTTCATGCCAGAACTTGGTACGAAAAGAAGAGCGCTGATAACCGTCTTGACTGATTTGCGACATACCATAAGGCAAGGGCAAATTAACCCCGCGCAACAAGCGATTAAAGGTTTGGTCGGCAAGGCTGCCGCTGATCGCTGATTGCCGCACAAAGTCAGTATCAACCCGTCCATCAGGAAAGCGGCTGCGTAAAGTGTTAATTAAACGCTCGTCCCAGCAAGCATGCACGGCCCGAAAACGCTGCGCATCAATAAACAACGGTAAGTTTAAAAACCACTGATTAAAGTCCTGCCAGTCGTACGGGTGTTCTGCAAATTGCTCAAGGGTCTCGCGCTGTAAGCGGGCATGACGTGCTGAATGCTCACGGACAAAGCGTTGCTCGCCGTTTTCGGTAAGGGATGTATTCCAAGCCAGGGCGTAATACTCATGATTGCCCATAATGCAGTGGGCGTGACCGCCCTCCACCATGCTGTGCACGATGTGTAAGGTTTCACGGATATAAGGGCCGCGATCAATCAGGTCACCTAAAAACAATGCCTGACGAGTCGGATGCTGCCAAACACCTGCGCGCTTGCTATAACCTAAAATAGACAGCAAGTGCTCCAAGGTTTGCGCGCAGCCATGCACATCACCGATCAGGTCATAGTTGCGTACCGGATCAAGCCACATTATTTATTATCCTGGCCCAAGCGGCTACCCCAGCCGAGCTTGTCACGGCAAACACCATAAAAATTATGGTCCAGTGGATGAATTAAGCGCAATTTTTGCGGCTTACGTTGAATATGCAGGGTATCCCCTGGGGCACAGGTCACATGGCTTTGACCGTCACATGACACCAGCGGATAAATGTTCATATCTTCAGAAATAATCACTTTCAGCTCACTGTCCGCATCCACCACAATCGGGCGACTGGATAAGGTATGCGGGTACATAGGGACAATCACGATGGCATCTAAGCGCGGATGCATAATGGGTCCACCTGCAGACAATGCATACGCTGTTGAGCCTGTAGGCGTGGCGATAATCAAACCATCGGCTTTCAAACTGTAAACAAACTGGCCGTCAATAAACAACTCAAACTCAATCATGCGAGTGGATTTACCTGGGTGCAAAACCACATCGTTAAGGGCATCGCCTTGACCAATGGGCATACCCTCACGGCGCACTTCAGTTTCTAATAAAAAACGCTGCTCAACGGTATAGTTGCCGGCCAGTACTTCAGAAATCTGCGACTCTAACTGCTCAGGTAAAATATCCGTTAAAAAACCCAGGCTGCCGCGGTTAATTCCCAGTACCGGAGTATTGTGCTGGGACAAAGCCCGCGCCGCACCCAGCATTGAGCCGTCACCACCCACGACAATGACTAAGTCACACACCTCACCGAGCAGCTTGCGGGAGCTGGTTTGCAAATTATGGCCGGGCAGCATTTCAGCAATGGTTTCTTCTAAAATAACGTGCAAATGCCGTCCAATTAGGTAGCGTTTCAGACGACGTATTGTCTCTAAAACGCGGGCACTGCCCATTCGCCCGATAATGCCAATATTGCGAAACTGCTCCATAGGTTTCCCGCTCCAACTGCGTTTATAGTGTGCTTAAGACCAACAGCTCTGATTAAAGTTTTTTGCGAATCACATAGGTGTAGGTACCATCCTGCTCACTGCTGTCGAGCAGTTGATGCTCTAAAAATAAGCAGAACTTGGGTATATCACGCTGCGTGGATGGGTCAGTGGCAGTGACTTTTAACACCTTTCCAGCTCCCAGCTCACGCACCTTAGTATGCAATAGCATGACCGGCTCAGGGCAAAAAAGGCCGCAGGCATCTAATTCAGCATCCACTTCTATAAGCATTTCTGTCACGTTGATTTTACCTTTGCGTTAAATTTCATCTCACAAACAGCCTGCGCAGCGCAGCAGACCCTTGGCGTGAGTGCCAGCCCAACAAAAACTCGACCTACAAGTCAGTCTTTGTGCTTTACCTATTATTCAGAGCTGGGTAGTGTGCCACTCAATATTAACAATAGGATGCTAAGTCATGAGCGAACTGATCCAGTACAACTGCAACGAAGGTATTGCTACCTTAACCCTAAACAACGGCAAAGTTAATGCGATTTCACCGGATATGGTTGCTGCTTTTAACCAGTGTCTGGATCAAGCAGAAAAAGATCGGGCCATCGTCATCATTACCGGTCAGCCGGGTATTTTATCAGGCGGTTACGATTTAAAAGTCATGACTTCAAGCCCTGAAAATGCGATCAACCTAGTGGCCAGCGGCTCCACTTTAGCGCGACGTATGTTAGCACACCCCTACCCAATTATTGTTGCCTGCCCAGGTCACGCTATCGCTAAAGGGGCATTTTTATTGCTCTCGGCAGATTACCGTATTGGCGCTGAAGGCGCTTTCAATATTGGTTTAAACGAAGTATTGATCGGGATGACCATGCACCACGCCGGCATTGAGCTGGCCAAAGACCGCCTGAGCAAAGCGGCGTTTCAGCGCTCAGTGATCAACGGCGAGTTGTTTAGCCCTGCGGCAGCAGTCGAGGCTGGCTTCTTAGACCGCGTGGTGCCCGCAGAGCAGCTAATGGCAACGGCCTTAGGCGTGGCAACCCTGATGAAGAAAATCAACATGAAAGCGCACCGCAACACCAAACTGAAAGTACGCAAGCAGTTACTCGAGACTCTCGACGCTGCGGTAGAGCTGGATAAAACCCAACTGCTATAAAGCTGCATCCTAACCCGTAGCCAGTCCCTATAGCAGGTGCTGGCTACGGGTTTTTTATTCGCTGGGAGGACGTATTGCCTCAATTAGATAACTGATGTCATAGCCCAGCTCTGCGCCGACACGGGCGGCCTGTTCGCGCAGCAACGGAAGCGGTGGCGACTGCTCGAAACTGTAAGGCACCAATAAAATCACATTACCCTCCTTCACCGGTATTTCCCAGTAGTGGCGATAAAATAAACCGCGAAATAATGCTGCCCCCAAGGGGCGCCCGTCCAGCGTGGCCCACTGATTAATAATCAACCAACCACCAGGGTTGAGCAAGTCTTGGCATTTGGCTAAAAAGCCCCAAGCCAAATGCGCCACCGATGGTCCTGTATCGGTATACATATCTAAATAAATTAGATCGGCAGTCTCAGCCGTATCAATCAGCTCCAAAGCATCGCCAATGCGGATGGTTAAGCGCGGGTCGTCACTCATACCCAAGTATTCCATCGCTAAACGTGGCAATGGCTCACGCAGCTCCAGCACCTCAACATCGTTTAAGTGCGGTAGCGCAGCCAAGCACACCTCAGTTAAACTGCCAGCCCCCAAGCCTAAAAACAGCGCAGTTTCAGGGTGCGGATGGCACAAACTGGCCAACAACATGGCGCGCGTGTAGTCGTACTTTAGATACAACGGGTTTTCATACAGCACACAGCTTTGCTCGGCGCTGTCACCAAATTCTAAATAGCGGTAGCCATTATTTTCCACCACGCGAATTACACCGTACTCATCGGTTTCCTCGACCAACACCCGCTTCGCTGCTTGCTGCTCAACTAACACTGCATATTCCTTCCGCGCTTGCCTATAGCGATACAGATGAACTGCTGCCAACACGGCAGCAAACCCTACAACCCAGCACAGTAGCATCATAGTCCCATGCAGCCTCTTAACATGCCCAAGATTCGATACTCAGCGGACACAACAAAAAGCCCAGCATTGGCTGGGCTTCAGTTAAGCGCAGAGGTTGAACCTAAGCTTTAACGCGTGACTTATATTCGCCAGTACGGGTGTCAATTTCAATTGAATCACCAATTTCACAGAACGAGGATACCTGCAATTCATGTCCGGTGCTCAGACGTGCAGTTTTCATCACTTTGCCAGAGCTATCGCCGCGCACAGAAGGCTCGGTATAAATGATTTCGCGCTCAATGGTGGTGGGCAGCTCAATGGAGATCACTTTGTCTTCATAAAAAACCGCAGCGCACTCATCGGTCATACCATCTTCGATAAAAGGCAAAACAGCCTCGATATCGGCTTTTTCAAGCTCGTACTGATTGTATTCTTCATCCATAAAGACATACAGCGGGTCAGCGAAGTAGGAGTAAGTCACACCTTTGCGCCCCAAGGTTACTGGCTCAAATTTATCATCAGCACGAAAGACGGTTTCTGTGGCTGTGCCGTTTAACAGGTTCTTCAGCTTCATTTTAACGACCGCAGCGTTGCGGCCTGATTTATTAAACTCAGCCTTCTGAATCACCCAAGGTGAACCATCAATATTTGCAACTTGGCCGGCGCGAAATTCTTGTGCAGTTTTCATGCTGAAATTCCATAAAGAATGGGGAAGATTTTTAGGTGCGCATCATAGCCACTTTTCATAGAAAGACGCTAGCTTTGTCGCAAGATCTGGGTAATTATTTTGTTGCGCTAACCAGCGCATGGCGTGACTTTGCAGCTTTTCCTCATGGGCAGTAAACAGTGCCCAAGCAGCCCCCATATCTGCTTGCTGATTCCAAGCCTGCCACAGGTGCTTTAAGGCCTGTACGCTATCGTCGTCTAACGCGTCGCTATATAGGGTAAAAAAGGCCTTTAACTTGAGCAAATGCGCACCTTCCTCTTGCGGATAAATATGCCATAACATGGGCTTGCCCGCCCACTGCGCACGCACAAAAGAGTCCTCGCCACGCACACAATTAAGATCACAACACCAGAGCAGTTGATCGAACTGCTCTTGCTCGATATAAGGCAACAACTGCAGGGTTAAATTGTTTTTTTGGTAGCTGCGCCCCACTTGCAAGCTTTGCTCAGCAAACCATTGGGCAACACTGCTCTGCAAGGGGCCTGGTAACAGCAGTACCCGATTGCGCCTGGTGTCATTACTTAAGGCTTGCAGCAAGCTGGGCAACCCCTGATTGGCATAGGCAAATAAGCTGATTAAACGCTCACCGGGCAATGGCTGCACCTGCACAGTAGCCAAAAAGGCTTGCGCTAGAGAATCGCTCGCGAAAAAATCATTACGCTGCGCTAATAAGCCCTGTTCACGCAATAACCCACCAGTATCCTCAGTAAAGCCGGGGAAAAAGAAATACTTTTGTAGGCCGCCACTCTGCAATGAGGGCAAAGTATGGCACTGCGCAGCCCAAGGCTCTGCAGTTAAATACTCCAAGTTAAGCCAGAGCACCTGCTGCTTAGCTCGCATCAGAGCAATGTAGTGCTCAGGTAACTGGCAGGCAAAGGCCTCAATGACCACATCAGCACTTTCACTTTGCGCACTAATTAAACCCTCGCGCCAGTGGCAGATGAGCACCCCAGCCAGCCCCTGCTGATCCACTCCCAATTGCACTGCAGGACAGATTTTATTAAAGCTGACTACATCATCCACCCACAAGCGCACGGCAAAGCCTTGCTCGCGCTGTAACTGCTGAGCTAGACGCCAAGTCACCCCAATATCGCCGAAATTATCGATTACACGGCAAAAAATATCCCAAGTTGCGCGCATACAGTGGCCTTTTGTTAAAAATACAATGAGTCAATTTGCTCGCCAGTCCGCCCTAAGCCACTGACTAAAAAAGATTATTTGCCTTACAGGCGATGTTCCGCTATATTACCGCACCTCGAACAAGCCATTTGCTTATTTGAGATTTGCGGTGAAGTGTCCGAGTGGCTGAAGGAGCTCGCCTGGAAAGCGTGTATAGGAGAAATCTTATCGTGGGTTCGAATCCCACCTTCACCGCCAGATTTAATAATGAAACCTCTGATTTATCAGGGGTTTTTTTATGCCTGCAGTTTATAGCCAGCTATAACCAGCAGCCAAGTTATAGCTGGCTATACACAGATACTCAGCCTGCCTCTTTAGTGGCCGTTAAATACCGGCAACCACTCCACTAATAAAGCCAGCTGCACCACAAAGACAATGACTGCGAACACGCCAACAAAGGCAATCAGCCAAACGCCACCCACGACTTGATAACCACCAACAGTGCGCGGGAACTGCTTACGGGCGGCGTACGCTAAGAGCGCGGGTACCAAAGCGGCCCACACAGCAGCCATCAACCCCACATAGCCCATTACAGTGACAAAACCTGTGGGTAGGATTAAGCACGCCAACAATGGTGGCAGAAAGGTAATGGCCGCAGCTTTTAAGCGACCGCGGGCGGTATCGGCAAAGCCAAATAAATCACGAATGTAATCAAATAGACCTAAAGTCACCCCGAGAAACGAGCTGGCAATGGCCATAAAGGCAAAAGCATTTAAAGAGCGCGCTACCGCATCAGTTGCCACATACACATTCAATGCTGCCAATAAGGCGCTAACATCCCCGCCGGCACTCAGCACAGGCGCAAACTCAGTACGGGGTAAGTTTCCTTGCACAGCCAGTTGCCAAAGCAAATAAATCCCCAACGCCAATAATGAGCCCCACAAAATACTGCGAGCCACTGGCTTAGCATCTTTATTGTAGTAACTGACCAAGCTTGGCACGTTACCGTGGTAGCCAAAAGAGGCTAAACACACTGGCAAAGCTGCCCAAGCATAACGCCAGTACTGACTCTCGCCCTGCCCTTGGTGGTCGAACAGCACTGCCGTGGTAACGCTTTCCAGCAGGGAGCCGGTGGACAGGAAAAAGCTAATCAGCATGCCGCCAATGAGTATGGTGGAGAAACGGTCCACCACTCGGGTAGAAATCCACACCGAGGTCGCCAGTATCAATAAGAACAGCAGCGAAGATAACTCTCGGGAAACCGCCAATGGCTGCTCGGTAAACCAAGCAGCGATCGCCAGCAAGCTGTTCTGAGTTAACCCGCCGCCAACAAAAATATAGGCATAGGTCAGCGAATAGAGAACAAAGGCCACCGCAAAGCCTGTGACTAAACTCCAGCCCGGCCCCAGCAAGCCACGCACCACGGTATGGAAACTGGCGCCTTGTGGAAAATGCAGGGTTGCTTCCAGCAGCATTAACCCCGACAAGTACATACACAGCCACACATACAATAGGATCAGTACCGAGCCACCAAACCAGACTCCGGCTGTGGCCGTGGGATTAGCCAGCATGCCGGCACCAATGGCCGTACCAGCAACAATCATCATGCCGCCAAAGCGGGTGGGTATTTGCTTGCGTACACTAGTGCTCATAGAGGGTCTTTATAAGGTTTTGATCACCCAGCAGCTGCGCGCCTAAGCCATTTTAGCGACTGAGGCAGCGCAACTGTTGAGCTCAATGGTATTGATAAAAAATACGTACTTGGCCGATATAATCCAATGTTTGTGCTTTTTCCGCGAGCCGTTGCGATAAATTGGCACTGGCATCGTGCATGGGCCGCACTAAATCCACGTGCACTTTGCCGCTGAGGTAATGCAAAGTCACTGAATCACAATCTGCCGCGTCCACCTCCCCAGCCCAGACCTTACGCAAATCCGCTAAGACCTCACGGCGAAAAGGCAAGCCAATGCATAACAACTCTAAAGAATCATCTTCTGGGTCAATGTGCACCAAAGCATTGGTAATATTTTTTTCAGATTCAATCAGTTTGAAACGCACATACTCGGCAATCTTATGGCCTTCAGAGACGCTTAAGCGCTCATCCACTTCAATGTGCACATCAACTAAGTAGCTATCACCCATACGGCGGCTGCGCAGCATATGCATGCTCTGCACCCCTTCAATATTCTCGATGATACGTGCCACCGCAGCCGCAGTTTTAGGCTCCATACCGGTATCAATCAGCTCTCGAATGGATGACCATGCTTGGTCCCAACCAATTTTACCGATCATATAGGCTACGCCTAAAGCGGCAAACGCATCCAAATACGGCACGCCCATTAAACTACCGGCCACACCAATCAAGACCACAATTGAAGAAATCGCATCGGAGCGGTGATGCCAAGCATTGGCCTTTAACAGGTTGGAGTTAAAGTCACGGGCAATACGCATGGTGTACTGGTATAAGCCCTCATTGGCAATAATAGAAATGGCGGCAATCAAGAGCACAATGGGCGTAGGCTGCAGCAAAGTGTCTGGATTGAGCAGGCGCTGCCCCGAATCCACCACAATGCCAATGGCGGTAATGATTAACACCACGCCTAGCCCTACAGTAAAGGCCGTCTCAATTCGCGCGTGACCGTAAGGATGCTCCTTATCTGCCGGTTGATTGCTGTATTTGGCTGCAAACCACACCATTAAGTCGGTGCTTAAGTCGGCTAACGAGTGCACTCCATCAGCCACTAAAGCTGTCGATTGACCAATGATGCCAAAAACAATTTTCACCACGGTTAAAACCAGATTGACGATGGCTCCAACCACACTGGTTTTGCGCATTGCCTGATCACGCTCTTTAGCCTGCTGCTGAGCATCCATTAACTTTTCTCCATATATATCAATCTATTACAAAGGGTAATTAATGTAGGTTTTAAACAACTTAGCCGGAACATTAGGATTATCCGCGTCACTAACCAAGAGTATTTGCAAGCGCTCGCCCTCTTGCTTGGCACTGATCCCTTCGATTTTATAAACTGGCTGCACAGCTTTAATCCAGCGCAATTGCCGATCAGCATCGATTAAACCTATAGCGGCAGCAACACATTCGCCGTCATGGTAACTGTCATCGGTATTCTCCGCCGCGGCACTAAATAAACAGGCACCATCGGGCAAGGCAAAGCCATCAGTAAAGGTTAAAGGCACACCGGTGACTTCACCCAACTCATATCGATCAATGCGCTGTGCTGGAATACTTAATGCGGGGTCTGGATTGTCAAGCAAGGTGAGCAGGTCAGCAAGCTTGAACTCGATGACCGCATTATCACGGTGCTGGTTATTACCGCGCTGCCAGATTTTCAAGCAGTCACCCTGTATCACCACACCCTCAATGTTCAAATCCACGAAGACCTGCTCCAGCGGCTGATAAAGGGGCTGCAAAGCAAACAGCAAAGGCTCAGCCTGCAATCTCCCCGGTGCGGTAAAGGGCCAGATCATGCCGCGCTTGCGTTGCTGCGTTGAGCCTGAGCCTAGCGCCAACAAAGCCCCGTGCGCATAGCGCGAACATGGC
>JAAYTE010000232.1 GCA_012518175.1 Gammaproteobacteria bacterium
CTGACTGAAGAAGGCTACTACGAGACCTACAAAAAAGCCGGCGCGCGTATTGAAGAGCCAGGCTGCTCACTGTGCATGGGTAACCAAGCACGTGTTGAGACAGGTACCACTGTAGTTTCAACGTCTACCCGTAACTTCCCCAACCGTTTAGGTGACAACACTGACGTATTCTTGGCCTCGGCTGAGCTTGCGGCTGTTGCCTCAATCACGGGTAAGTTGCCAACAGTTGAAGAGTACATGGCTTACGCTGCAGACATCGATAGCATGTCCGCTGATGTATACCGCTACCTCAACTTCGACCAAATGGCGAACTACACAGAAGCCGCTGCTAAAGCGACTATCCCTGTGCTAGAAGTGTAATTTAGCGTCGATTGCAACACAAAATGCCCTGCTTAATGCGGGGCATTTTTGTTTTCAGAGTGTGTTTTTGGTGTGCTAGAAATGAGTGTAAAAAAACACGGCAACAGCGGCCCAGTCCGCAATGGCACGCTAGGTTTTGCAGTAATGCTGTCTAGATCCGACGCTGAACTGAACAGTCCAGCGCACAGGCGTTAGCTACTTATCTTTATTGCGGATGATTTTGATTTTATAGGTAAAATCAGGCTTGCGAGTCACGCTAATAGCCTTACGCGTTACAGTGTCTATGGTGATATTCCAATTACCGCTGCTGGGCACCTTAATACGCGCCGGAAAGTCTTCAAACGCCCCACCATAGTAAGTATGCCGACCACCATTTTTATAACTGCGAAAATTGCGGTCATTCATCAGGCGGATATTGCAGGTTTGCGAGCAATGGATAACCACAGTGTCATCTTCATTTAAAAGTTCTCGCTGATGTACAAACTTCATAATACCTATCACAAATCAATTATTTGCGCGTAATATATCACGTTAGCTGTCATGCATTTGCATTTCTCTTGCGCCACACTGGGCCTTTCTTCCTAATTAAATGACTAAAACTATGCTTCCCCGCTCTGCTTTACAGCATGCTTGGCACCTGTGCAGCTTTGATCACGGCTTGTTGCACCTGTGGTAATTGCACCTCTTAGAATAAAAAATTTTATTTCCTATGAGTTAAATCACCATGTTTGCTATAAAATCCAGTACTGATTCCTTGTTATTCAATATTCTCGCATCCCGTATCGGCTATTTTATTGCCGGTTTTGGCCTGTCCGTATGGGCCCCTTTAGTGCCTTATGTGCGCCGTAATATCAGCATGAGCGATGCCACCTTTGGTTTAATGCTGCTATGCATTGGCGTGGGCTCACTGTGCTGCATGCCAATTTCAGCAGCACTGACCAACCGCTTCAGTATCCGCCGCTGTTTATTTGTTATGACCTTGCTACTGCTAATAGCCCTCATCGGCATGGCTATGGCCCCGTCGTTGTGGCTACTGGGCATCGCTTTATTTGCCTTTGGTGGCAGTCTTGGCGTGCTGGATGTAATTCTCAATATCCAAGGTTTAAGCATTGAGAACCGCGCCAACCGCAGCATGATGTCCAACTTTCATGGCATGTTTAGCTTAGGCACCATTGTCGGCGCGGGTTCCATGATTGTGTTGCTGATGCTCGGTTTATCGGCACTGCTCAGCACTCTGGTGGTGGTTGGCTTAATCCTGATTTTGAGTCTCTATGCGGTCACAGGCTACTTGGATGAACGCACCTTGCGCGGCGAAGATGCCTTCATGTGGCCCAACGGCTGGATCTTACTGGTGGGCTTAATGTGCTTTATTGTCTATCTCGCGGAAGGGGTTATTTTAGATTGGAGTGCATTGTTTTTAATCGAAGAAAAACAAATTGCCACTGCCCAAGCTGGTCTGGGCTACGCAAGCTTTGCTGTACTGGTGGCGCTAGGTCGCTTCTTAGGTGACGCCCTAGTGGAAATGTTTGGTCGTGTGCGCATCATCACTGGCGGTGGTTTGCTGGCCGCAGGCGGCATTGTATTAAGCATATTAAGCCCACACTGGGGCTTAGCATTAGTTGGCTACGCCTTGTGCGGACTGGGCTGCGCCAACGTCTCGCCGGTACTGATCTCGTCCTTAAGCAAACAAACCCACATGCCCACCCACCTCGCAATCACTGCTGCCACCACCATTGGCTTTGCCGGGGTACTAGCAGGACCCGCCATGATGGGCGCGGTAGCTCATTACAGCTCACTTAGCGCTGCCTTTGCTGTACTGGCTGCGGCCTTACTCATCGTTGCCGCTTGCGGACCACGCTTTAAATAAAGCCATTTCTTAGACAGCAACAAGAGTCGCAAAGCCGGTAAGTTAAGCTCTGCGGCATAAAGAGGTATCATGGTTGCAGTTGAGGCGATTTATTAGGTGGACGCGACTTAGACGCCACCTGCAAAACTTAGGATAAGGCTGTTAAGTCAGCTGCATGGCTACCTTTAGCGCAAACCTGCTTAATGGCCAGCCTCCCGAGCCAATAGCGCCTCAGAGAAAACACTGAATCGCACCAAGAAAAACAAATCAAAAATTCAGCTAAAAAATATCGGATACGCTTGGCTAACCGCATTACTACGTGTAACCGTCAAAATAGAGGGAAGATAAAAGATAATATGAAAATTGTAATCTTAGAATCTTTAGGCATTAGTGATACAGAGTTCAATTTAATTACAAAACCTTTAACCGATCATGGCCACGAGTTAATTGCATATACCGATGGCAAATTAGATGACGACACTCTTAAAACAAGAATCAAAGACGCTGATATTATAGTGATCGCCAATACACCACTGAGCGGTGAAGTGATCGATGCTGCAGAAAACTTAAAATATATTTCAGTGGCATTCACAGGTTTTAATCATATCGATTTAGACAAGTGCCAAGAGAAAGGGATTAAAGTATCCAACGCTGCGGGTTACAGCACCAACTCCGTAGCAGAAATCACCTTTGGGCTAATCATTTCACTGCTACGCAATATTGTACCTTTAGAGGCAGTCACCAGAAGCGGCGGCACCAAAGATGGCTACAGACAGCTTGACTTAAAAGGTAAAACTTTAGGCATCATAGGCACTGGAGATATAGGCGGCGCAGTAGCAAAGCTAGGCTTGGCGTTCGGCTGCAAAGTTATTGCTTATAACCGAAGTGAAAAGCCAGACTTAATCAGTAAAGGTGTTGAGTACAAATCGCTCGATGACGTCTTAAAAAACAGCGATATCGTTACCCTCCACACCCCACTCACCCCTGAAACCCAACACTTAATTGATAAAGATAAACTGGCATTAATGAAAACCAGCTCACTCTTAATCAATACCGCAGTGGGCCCGATTGTTGATAATGATGCATTGGCACAAGCTCTGCGCAACGGAACAATCGCTGGCGCAGGCTTAGATAGAGTCGATATGGAACCACCGGTTCCTGCAGATTACCCAATCCTAGATGCGCCAAATACAGTACTACTGCCACACATCGGCTTTGCCACAGAAGAAGCCATGGTCCGCAGAGCCGAAATCACCTTTGAAAATATTGTCAAATGGGAAAAAGGCGAACAGGAAAATACAGTTCTTTAAGGCCGAGTAACACAAACCTATCGCCGCGGTAGGTTTGTGTTTTTTACGCGCTGGTATAGCGGTGTAAGTGGATGTTTGTCTGGCTTAGGTTATTGCTTGTTATTAATGAGCCATCAGTGCTTGCGCCGAAGCGCACCGGTGACTTTGACGCAGCAAAGCGGAGACAAGGGCACCGCGTGCCGTGTCTGGTTAGCTGCTCTCCAGCATGTAAGCACGAAGCTGCCGCTCCTCTCGCATGACATATAGGATAAGAACCCGCTTATCATCTTCTCGATAAAAAATGCGACACGGAGTCACTACTACCTCCCTGTATACGGAATTGGGCAGTCCTGGAGGAAC
>JAAYTE010000036.1 GCA_012518175.1 Gammaproteobacteria bacterium
CTCTTTACTGTGGCTTTGGTTTCTGGCTATTACTACACCGCACTGAAGCTCAGTGAGCGCCTAATCAATACGTTATCTTTGGTGCTGATTTGGATTTTGCTTGAGGCTATGGTTGTTCGCGGTTTGGCTTTGGCGGCACGCCGTTTAGCTTGGCAGCGCGCGCAAGATGCTCGACAGAATCAACCTAAAGATGGCGTGGAAGGTGAAGTTGCCACCGACGATATGCTGTTGGATATTTCACAGATCAATGACCAATCTCTGCGTTTAGCACGCTTGGTGTTATTGGGTGTGTTTGTCGTCAGTTTGTATTGGGTTTGGTCAGACTTATTGTCTTTATTTACATACTTGGACAATGTCACGCTGTATGAAAATATCAGCAGTGTGGGTGCTATCGTGCCCATTAGTCTGCGTGACGTGCTGGATGCTGGCGCTATTATTGTTATCGCCATTATGCTGGCGCGTAACTTACCGGGTTTGCTGGAGGTGTTGTTTTTATCTCGCCTCAAACTGGCGCAAGGCACAGCGTATGCGACCACAACCTTGCTGTCGTATACGATTTCTGCCACAGGTTTTGTTGCGACCTTATCGGTCTTAGGGGTGAGTTGGGATAAGCTGCAGTGGCTGGTCGCGGCATTATCTGTGGGTTTAGGCTTTGGTTTGCAAGAAATATTCGCCAACTTTGTTTCCGGCTTAATTATCTTGTTTGAGCGGCCTGTGCGCATTGGTGATGTGGTGACTATTGGCAATTTATCTGGCACGGTTAGCCGTATTCGCATTCGTGCCACCACAATTACTGACTTTGACCGCAAAGAAATAATTGTACCCAATAAGGTGTTTGTTACCGATCAGTTAGTGAACTGGTCGTTAAGTGATACGGTAACGCGTGTGGTGATTAAAATTGGTATTGCTTATGACGCCGATATGGATTTAGCGCGTAAGCTGATGATTCAAGCCATGCAAGAAAACCCACGGGTGATGCGTGATCCAGA
Organism: Gammaproteobacteria bacterium; assembly: GCA_012518175.1. Lineage (GTDB taxonomy): Bacteria > Pseudomonadota > Gammaproteobacteria > Pseudomonadales > Pseudomonadaceae > Denitrificimonas. The sequence continues at coordinate 990 of JAAYTE010000036.1, forward strand.
GCCTTTAGTGTTGTTTTTACAAGTGACACCGAGCATTTTTGAGCATGAGTTGCGTTACCATGTGAGTGAGCTGTCCGATCGCAATCCGTCGATTGATGAGGTATTGCAGCGCATTGTGTTTAGTTTCCGAGAGCACGACATTGATATGGCCTTTAACCAGCTGGATGTCACCCTGAAAAACCGTCAGGGTGATGAGCGACAGTTACTGCAGACCACGCGCAACCCGCTTACTACTAATCAAGCACCGTCAGTTTAGTCGCTGTGCCGTGCCGGAGTGCCTATCCCATGAAAAGCCTAGACACCCTCGAATTTGCTGGGCGTTTTGCGCGCTTAGGTGATGCATTTTCTGCCGCTGTTGAACCCACTGCTGTGGAGCAGGCGAAGATGGTGATTTGCAGTACTGACGCTTTAGCGTTGCTGGATTTGCCGGCAGAAACCGCAAGTGACCCACGCTTATTGCAACTGGCCAGCGGTGCTTGGCATTGGCCAGAGGTGACGCCGCGGGCCATGGTTTATGCTGGGCACCAATTTGGCGGCTATACCCCGCGTTTAGGTGATGGTCGTGGACTGTTGCTGGCTGAGGTACTCAATAACGCTGGCGAGTATTGGGATGTGCATCTAAAAGGGGCAGGTCTGACGCCCTTCTCTCGCAGTGGCGATGGCCGCGCAGTATTGCGCAGTAGCATCCGTGAGTTTTTAGCCAGTGAGTATTTACACACGCTGGGTATTGCCACTTCGCGAGCACTCTGTGTGACTGACTCTGATACAACCGTGTGGCGTGAGCATCGAGAAACCGCAGCGATGTTAATTCGCTTGGCTCCCAGTCATATTCGTTTTGGGCATTTTGAGTATTTTTATTACAACAAACAGTACGCCGAGCTAGAACAGTTACACGAGCACGTGCTGAAGGACTTATACCCTGAGTGTTTAACTGCTGCTGAACCATTAGCTGCGTTGTTGGAAACAGTGGTTAAACGTACGGCGCACACCATTGCGCAGTGGCAAGCCTATGGTTTTTGCCATGGCGTGCTCAACACTGACAATATGTCGATTTTAGGTTTGACCTTTGATTTTGGCCCCTATGCTTTTTTGGATGATTTTCAACAGGCGCATATTTGTAATCATTCTGATCACCATGGCCGTTATGCTTTTAATCAGCAGGTCAGTATCGGTTATTGGAATCTCACGGCTTTTGCCGAAACCCTAACCCGTTATGTCGCCATTGAGCGCTTACAAGAAATTCTTGATGGCTATGCTGACATACAGCAACAGGCTTATTTAACTGCCATGCGCGCCCGCTTAGGCTTGCTTGGTGCAGATGCAGGTGATGCGTTGTTGATTGACAAGCTCTTAGTACAGATGGATCACAGTGCTGTGGATTACACATTGTTCTTCCGCCGCTTAGGTGAGCAGCCTGCAGCTGCGGCGTTGGCCACGATGCGCTCTGAGTTTGCCAATCAAGCCGCTTTTGCTGAGTGGGTGGATGAGTTTTTGCTGCGCTGCAGTACAGACACCCGCAGTCAAGCACAGCGCCGCACCCAGATGCATGCAGTGAATCCACTGTATATGCTGCGCAACTATTTGATTCAGTTGGCCATTGATGAGGCAGAAGATGGCAATTACGGCTTGCTGCATAAACTGCATCAGGTGCTTAGCGATCCTTTTACTGAGCAGCCAGACTGTGAAATCTATGCCCAGCGTCCGCCGCAATGGGGTAAGCACCTGCCCATTAGTTGCTCATCGTAACCTAGCCAAGACTGCGTATAAGCAGCCCAAAGTCTGGATTGTTTACCGCAATACTTTGAGTGCTGAGGTGCAAGATGCCTGTCTGTTGTTATCGGTATAATTGCCGATTTTTGCCGTTTATTTGAGGATTTAAAGCCAAGTTGCATTGCACGGCTATTTTTACTGTGCGAAGGTAGGCGGTTTTGTAAGTGCGTGTGCGCTATTAATTGCAGGGTTTTCTGCCTGTAATTAACGGTAAATGCGTTTCAAGCTGACTACGATTGGCGCCTAAATTGAGCAAGCATGCAGGAGCTTTTGCTATGACCTCAGATAAAACGACCACAGATAAGTCGTCTCGAACCTCTACCGTGCTGATGCCGGTATTTATCCCAGCGGTACTGGTTATCGCACTGATGGTGATTGGCACCATGAGTAACCCAGATAGAGCTGGGGCTTTATTTTCCGATGTTTTAGCCTATGTCACCACCACCTTTGGTTGGTTCTACATGCTGGCTGTGGCAATTTTTTTAGTTTTTATTGTCTCAGTGGCGTTTAGTAGCTGGGGCAATATTAAGCTGGGGCCGGACCATGCTGAGCCTGAATATAGCTTTTTAGCTTGGTTCGCCATGCTCTTCTCCGCGGGCTACGGTATCGCTTTGCTGTTCTTCGGCGTCGCTGAGCCGGTCTTGCACTACGCATCACCGCCAACCGGTTCAGCATTAACCATTGATGCTGCTAAGCAAGCGATGCAGATATCCTTTTTCCACTGGGGTTTCCATATTTGGGCGATCTACGGTTTAGTGGGCTTAACCTTGGCGTATTTTGCGTTTCGCCATGGTTTACCGCTCTCCATGCGCTCGACTTTGTATCCCCTGATTGGGGAAAAAATCCACGGCCCCATTGGTCACACCGTAGATACCTTCGCCATCTTAGGCACCATGTTTGGGATTGCGACCTCCTTGGGCTTGTCCGTAGCACAGATTAACGCCGGCCTTAACTACTTGTGGCCCTCGATCCCGGTCAGTACCACTGTACAAATTATTGCCATTGTGGCGATTACTGGCTTGGCCACTTTGTCGGTGGTGGCCGGTATGGACAAAGGCGTAAAGCGTTTATCCATGCTCAACATTGCCTTGGCGGTATCGTTAATGGTCTTTGTTTTTGCGGTTGGGCCGACAATCTTTATTCTCAATACCTTTATGGAAAATACCGGTAGCTATTTGAGTAATATTGTTGAACGTACCTTCAGCCTGCAGGCGTACTCAGGCAGTGATTGGATTAGTAACTGGACGCTATTTATCTTCGGCTGGACTATCGCTTGGGCGCCCTTTGTCGGCTTATTTATTGCCAAAATCAGCCGTGGCCGGACTATCCGTCAGTTTGTGGTGGGTGTCATGCTGGTGCCGACTATCTTTACCTTCTTATGGTTCTCCGTGTTTGGCGATACAGCATTGCACCTGATTATGGTGGATGGTTACACCGAGTTGATTGAGCAAGTCCAGGCGGATCATGCGGTTGCTTTATTTAAGTTGCTGGAGCACTTACCGTTCAGTTCGTTTGTCTCGTTTATGACGGTATTGCTGATCATCACCTTCTTTGTTACTTCATCCGACTCAGGTTCCATCGTAATTGATTCACTGGCCTCCGGTGGTGTGCTGCATACGCCGGTTTGGCAGCGGGTGTTCTGGGCCTCAATGCAAGGGATAGTAGCTGCAGTATTGCTGTTGGCCGGTGGCTTAGGTGCGTTGCAAACCGCCAGTATCGTGAGCGCCTTACCCTTTGCAATTATTATGCTCATTGCTGTGGTGGGTATGTGGCGGGCCTTGATTATTGAGGGGCACCAAGAAGTGAGCTTGAGCCAGCATATGCAGTCCACACCGGGCGGCTATAAGTCGGGTCCTGGTTTTTGGAAGAAGCGCTTGGCTAACTTGGTGGATTTCCCTGACCGTGATGCAGTGGAAAGCTTTATCCGTACAACCTGTATCCATGGCATGGAAAAAGTGGAGCAGGAGCTGGAGGAAAAAGGCTGGGTTGCTGAGGTGAGTTTTGATGAGCAGAACTTGCGTGCTCAATTCCAAGTGTTTCAAGAGGGTAAGTTGGAGTTCGTTTATGAAGTGCGCCTGCGCTCCTATGCCATGCCTGACTTCACTTTCCCTGAGACCACTGGCAATAACGATGATGAGCATTACTACCGTGCCGAGGTGTTTTTACGCCGTGGTGGCCAGGCTTATGATGTGTACGGTTACGATGAGCAAGATATTATTACTGATATTCTTGACCAGTTTGAAAAGTACCTGCACTTCTTGCATATCTCACCGGGCATCTTGCCATGGAAAATGGAAGAGCATGATGATGACTTGGTTGGACAAGGTGAAATTGGTGATAAAGATGGACTGTCGCCAGCACCTGCTGCCGAGATATTAGGTAAGCCGCTATAAGCTTTGGGCTGAGCGCTAGGTTGGCTCAGCGTTGAGCTGGCAAGGGTGGTTGCATTGCACCCTTGCGCTGCTGAGTATGACAATGCAGTAATAAAAAGGGCAGCACTGATCGTCAGGACTGCCCTTTTTTATGCGTGGTGTTTTACCAGCTGAAAATTTCCCATGAGGGGATGCGCATTTCTGGTTTGTCAGCACGGATGAAGTTGCCATCACTGCCATCAGCCCGTACTAAAAAGTAAGGCTTGCCGACTTTGGGCGTGACTTTTACTGCATATAGAAAGCCATTCAAACGGTATTCCTCAACGGTTCTATCACCTTTTTGCACAATGGTGACATCGGGCTCGCCAGTTACTGGCTCTTCAGCAAAGCTCAGCAGTGGGCAGCTGATTAAAACACTGGCTAAGGTTAAGCGTTTTAAAGTAGTACGCATAGTCTTGATCCTTTTTGACAGAAGTGGCGTGGTAATGACTCTAGTCTAGCAAGAGCGCGGCAAGGGGTGTTAAGGAGATTGTAGTTTGTGTGAATGCTGAGGATCGATCAAGCGTCATTGCTCACACAGTGCAGTAAGTTGATTGACTGTGTGCCTTAATTGGCGAGGCATTGTCACGCCGCTCCTTGTCATGCGAGCGGTAACCTTTGTTTAGAAAGCTACTGAGGTTTTGGTCTTAGGCGTTATAGGTTTTTTAGCGCTGAACGGTGCTGAGAGCGGTTTTTCTGTCGCGCAAAATTACCGCAGATTAATCAGGTATAGTGAATTGACCGTCCATTAGCAGTGCTTGCTCAAGGAGAATGCTATGACCCAGTTAGCCGCCAAACAATTATTAATCGTGGCCCATGCGCCATCGCCGAACTTGCAGCGTATGTTAGACGCCATTGTGCGTGGTGCGCAGCATGAAGATATTGAGCATGTCGAGGTGCGTGTGGTTAAGCCTCTAGAGGCAGGCGCTGATGAGGTGCTAGCTGCGGATGCAATTATTCTAATGACCCCAGAAAATCTGGCCTATATGAGTGGGGCGCTGAAGGATTTCTTTGATCGTACTTACTATCCGGTATTAGAAGAAAAGCAAGGTCTGGCTTGCGCCCTAGTGGTGCGTGCTGGCCATGATGGCACTGGTACTTTACGTGCACTTAAAACTATTTTGACTGGCTTGCGCTGGCAGCAAGTGCAAGAGCCGCTGCTGTGTAAAGGGGCTTGGGATGAGACTTTTATAGAGCAGTGCGAAGAGCTGGGTATGGGCATGGCCGCTGGTCTTGATGCCGGAATTTTTTAATACGCTGCAGCGGCTTGAGTCTTTGCTGTCGGGTGCTGCATCGTAAGTAACTTTTTAGCTTATCAATGGGCTTTGCCCGTCTGTGTGTCGCCCATCCATAGACGACACACAGGGCCATGCTGCGCAGCTGTTACAGGGTGATATACACCCCAGTTGGTTTGCCTTGGTTATCCAACTCCAGTACTTGCAAGCTGCCTTTTTTCTCAGGGCCCATACCCGGTGAGTTATACGGCATACCGGGCAGGGCAAGGCCTTTGATATCCGGCTGCTCGGCCAGTAATTTATCAATGGCGGCGACCGGCACGTGACCTTCCACCACATAGCCTGCAATTTCTACTGTATGGCAACTGGCGGCTTGGTCGGTGCCTAAGCGTTGTTTGACTTGATTGATGTTGGCGTGATCAATCATGTCCACCTTAAAACCGTTCTCTTCCAAGTAGTGGGCATACTCCACGCAGCAACCGCAGTTGGGGTCTTTATGTAAGGTGGCAGCCAAAGGTGCGGCAAATACTTGACTGGTCAATAAGCTCAATGCGCTGACAGCGATGGCGCGGCTGAATAAGTTTTTCATGCTGGTACTCCGAAATTAAAAAAAGGCTAAATTCATCAACTCGAAGTGCTCTTAGGTGGTTTCGTCAGTGGAGCGATTGCTCTGGAACTGAACAAAGACGGCAGCAAGCTGTGCTGTGCGACGCTTGGACTTGGAAACATTAGCGGCTGACTGGCGCACAGTGCATACAAACAGCAGTGATGCACAGTCCCAGCGCAATCCGTGTCACAGCTCACTGTGGTCTGCGAGTTGTCCCCATGTTGGCTGTGTATATCTGCCTGCATGGCGCTGGGTGCTGGAGTAGAAGAGTGATGTGCAAAAGCCGACTGCAGTGCGGCCAAAACTAAACATAGCGCCAAAAGCACTGCGTAGAGGTGCGCATAGCTCTGCTTTGAGCAATGCTGCATTTAAGCTTTACTCGCGAGTGCTGTGCTATCTGTTTGCGCTAAACCATCAAGGATGGAGCAGGCAGACTGGGCATCACCGTGGCACTGATTAACCAGCTCTGCAAGTTGCTGACGCATACTTTGTAGGTGGCTAATATCTTGGTCCAATTCGACCATATATTGCTGCGCGAGGGCTTTAACATCAGCGCTCTGCCGATCAGTATTTTGCCACAGATCCAATAGGGTTTTAATTCGCTCCAGAGAAAAGCCCAAATCCCGCGCACGCTTAATAAAGCTCAATTGTTGCACACAGTTGTCATTGTATAGACGGTAACCCGCGTTACTGCGCGGAGCTGGCGCCAGTAAGCCGGTTTCTTCGTAATAACGAATCATTTTACGGCTGATGCCAGAGGCTGCTGCAGCCTCACCGATGTTCATCATTATATGGCCTCTAAAGGTGCTTTAAAGCTGCGCAAGCGCAAGGCGTTGGTCACCACAAATACGCTGGACAGAGCCATGGCAGTAGCGGC
>JAAYTE010000233.1 GCA_012518175.1 Gammaproteobacteria bacterium
ACTTTGTTGAGACCAGCCATGTGTGGCCAAGTCATCAACAATACGAGCAAACAATGGGGCAATTGCTAATGTATTCATGTGGAACCCTAAGTTAAGAGCTTACCTGGTGCGTTGTCCACGCTACTGGGTGTCGATTAATTCTGCAGACCACACAGCACATGCTGCATAATATGCGCAATTTGCTTGGCCACATATTTATTTTTACGAGCCACCGAGCAGCTGCCCAAGACATGTTTTCTGGGGCATAAACGCGTTTTTAATAATATTTTTATGGAGATTTAAATGCGTTTCTTATTATTGACTTGCCTACTACTGAGCAGCCCAAGCATTTTCGCTGATGCCTACCTTGAGCTGTACCAAAAAACTGGCTGGCCACAGCAGCACGCGCACTTCTCTAGCGCCTTGCAACAGGCTCAACTGCGCTACCAAGACACATTACCTGAGGCAATCTATCAAGCCTTACTGAGCAACAGCAATCAGCGCTTCGCCAGTGATGCCATGCAGGAGCGCGCGCAACATGCCTTGCGCCAACACCTTGCTAACCCAAGTCCTGCCCTTGCCTTTTTTGACTCTGCCATTGGCCAAAAAGTCAGTGCTGCTGAAGTTGCGGCAACACACCCACAGCAACTGCAGCGTCATGCTAGCGGCTTACCCGTTATGCATGCCGATGCCACGCGCCGCTTGTTGATTCGTCATTTGGCCAATGCCTTACCCGCTAGCCAAGCCGGTGCCGAAGTGACCTTGGCACTGGGCAGTGTTGCGGCTGATAGTTTAAGCCAAATGCTGCCAGGGCTTATGGGTTCTGGACAAGCCAATGCTCTGCTAGATACCCAGCGCCAGCGCTTAATCAAGCAAATCGATGCCGATATAGATAACACCTTGCTCAATGTTTACCAAGACTTATCCGACGCAGAGCTGGAAGAGTTGGTAAATTTTGCTCAGTCCACAGAAGGCCAAGCCTATTACCAAGCGGCCCTTAAAACACTGCGGGCCAGCTTAGCTAACGGGCAATAGCAGCTGCTCTGTGTTAACTCAACTGCTCACTCAGGTAGTTAAAGTAGTCGCTGCGCAAAGCCTGCTGCTCATTGGCTAAATGATGCCGCGCTTGCGGCAGTAGTAATACTCTCGGCTCGCTAAACTTTGCACGCAGTACATTTAAATTGTGCTGCCAATCCACCGTCTGATCTGCTGCGCCCTGTACAATAATGGGGCTACGGGCACTGGGTTGAGCTTGCTCAATATAAGCAATCCACTGCGCTAAAGCACCGACCCAAGCTGTGGGCAGAATCCGCGCCTGCAAAGGGTCATGGCGCACAAACTCAACAAACTGCGCATCATGGGAGTTGTTGCTATAACGCCGGGGTACGCTGGCGCGAAAAGGTCTAACTAACTGATAAAGTAACTGTGATTGTCGCCAAGCCCTTGGCCGCACCAAAGGTGCCAGTAAAATTATTTCACCCAACTGACTCACTGGCTGCTGGGTTAAAACATAATCTAAGGCTATCGCTCCGCCTGTACTTTGCCCAAGCAGATGCCAAGGTTGCGGTAAATGCAGCTGCTGTGCTTTGCTCAGCAAGGCCTGCAATACCAGCTGGTACTCTTGAAAAGAATCAATGCTAGCGCGGGCACCACTGGATAAACCATGCCCCGGTAAATCACAAGACAGTACCGCAAACCCTTGCTGCAAGGCCCAGTCATAAACATGACCATATAAACCCATGTGATCATAATAGCCATGCAGCACTATCAGGGTCGCTACCGCCTGCTCTGGCCGACAGACCTGCACTGCAACACGATAGCCAGCAACCTCAACACTGCCCAAACGGCAATCAAGATCAGGGGAACGCTGGCCGAAGTCAATCTGATAAAACTCTCGCCAGGCTTGTGCCAACTCAGGATCAACACTGTTGATCTGAAGTTCTGGTAACTCATGCGCTAAAGCTTGCCAATCGAACTCAAGCATCAATCAATACCCTTATTAAATCAGTGCTGCGACATTCTGTGACATATAGATTTTGTCCAGCCCATGGCACTCTATACTACCTTGCCCATGTGCTATTTATGAAACGGTTAACTTTGAAAAAAATACTGATTGGCATTGCTCTAGTACTGTGGCTTGGCTCCATGGTGACCGGCTTATGGTGGTATAAAACCCGCTTTATTCGCCCGTTCAATGAAACCACTGCGGTATTTAGCGGCCAGCAACTGCGTTTACCAGCCAGTCTGGCCGGCGCTGGTAAAATTCGCTTTGTGCACTTTTGGGACCCAGCCTGCCCCTGCAATGTCGGCAATCAACAGCACTTAGTGGAAATGCTGGAGCGCTATAACGGTGAAGTGGAGTTTTACCACTTACAAAAGCCGGGCAGCCAAGGGCAACTACCCAAGGCGCTGAGCAGTATGCGTCACTTAAGTACTTTGCCCGGCTCAGAGCACTTGCCAGCCAGCCCTGCGGTAGCGATTTGGGACCGCACTGGGCACTTAGCCTACTTTGGCCCCTACAGTGAAGGAGCAGTGTGCAACTCAAGCAATAGCTTTATTGAACCTGTCTTAGATGCCCTGCTCGATAATCGCCCCGTAGCAGCGGCAAATACCCTCGCGGTAGGCTGTTTTTGTGACTGGCAGCCCGTTATAAGTGAATAAGCGCGCACTACAATTATGCTAGGATGCTTACCAATAAACGGTTGTAATCTGGCCGTCCACTCATGCGCATCAGTGGAGCATCATTATGGAGCCGCACCCTTTATATCAAAAAATATTACGAGAACATCACTTATTCGCTGCCCTTAGCGAAAGCCAGCTCAGTCAGCTACTGGAAGACAGCCAGCTGTTAAACCTTGAAAAAGGTGGTTATGTTTTTCGCCAAGGCGATGTTTGTAATAGCTTCGGTTTTATTATTTCTGGCAGCATCAAGGTGTACCGACTGACCCCAGACGGGCAAGAAAAAGTCTTTGATGTGATTGGTGAGCGCAATACTTTTGCTGAAGCCATGGCTTTTATGGGCACTGGCAATTATGTTGCAACCGCACAAGCGGTACTGCCAACGCAGTTACTGATGCTATCTAACGCAACTTATACTCGCTTGCTACGTGATAATACTGAAACTGTCATGGCATTACTGGCAGCACTCTCAGTGCGCATGCATCAGCGCCTCAATGAAATTGAAATTCTGTCTTTAAAAAACGCGACCCATCGGGTGATTCGCTATATTTTATCGCAAGCTTTAAAAGCATGCAGTCGCTGTGATACGCAAAGTTTTGAGCTACCCATGGCTAAGCGTTTGGTAGCTGGACACCTCTCCATTCAGCCAGAAACCTTCTCGCGTATTATTCACCACCTAAGTGATCAAGGCATTATTCGTGTCGAGGGCCGCCTCATCTGTATTCTGGACAGCGCCCGCTTGGAAAATTACGAATAACAGAAATTGGCACGACTAGCCGCTTAAAGCAGCCAACCCCCTGAGAGGAAGAAACCTCAAGAGGAAGGGGTTGGCTGTTGCTTTTAGAAAACTGGAACTACAGCACCTTTATATTTTTCATTGATAAAAGCTTTGGCTTCATCACTGTGTAAGGCTTTAACCAGTTTTTGTACCGCTTCAGAATCTTGATTATCTTCACGGGTCACTAAGATATTCACATAAGGCGAGTCTGCCCCTTCAATGGCCAACGCATCTTTATTAGGGTTTAAGCCTGCTTCCAGCGCGTAGTTGGTATTAATCAAAGCTAAGTCAACTTGATCTAATACTCGCGGCAATGTTGCGGCTTCTAGCTCACGGACTTTAATTTTCTTCGGGTTGTCAGCAATATCACGCGGTGTTGCAGTGATACCTGCGTCGTCTTTTAGCGTAATAACACCGGCTGTTTGCAGCAATAATAACGCACGACCACCGTTGGTTGCGTCGTTAGGAATGACAACGCTGGCACCCTTGGGTAAATCATCCAGCTGTTTGAGTTTTTTCGAGTACGCTCCGAAAGGCTCAATGTGCACACCAGCCACGCTCACTAAAGTGGTGTTTTTGGTTTTGTTAAACTCATCCAAATACGGCTGGTGCTGGAAAAAGTTAGCATCCAAACGACTTTCTGCAACCTGCACATTAGGCTGCACATAGTCAGTAAAGACCTTAACGTCCAGCTCCACACCTTGCTCTGCTAAGGCAGGCTTAAGGAACTCTAAAATTTCTGCGTGCGGCACAGGTGTTGCAGCCACTGTTAATGGCTCAGCCTGTACAGAAAAAATGCTTAGGGCAGCTAATGCTAATAATGTTTTTTTCATAAAAACTCCAAATCAATTAGTTATATGCCGTAGTACGGCTGTTGTTATTACTTTCTAGAAAACCGTAACACAAGACGATCACCAACACTTTGCAACACCTGCACCAGCAGTAACAGTAAAACCACAGTTACCACCATCACGTCTGTTTGGAAGCGCTGATAACCAAAGCGAATGGCTAAATCGCCCAGCCCACCTGCGCCAACAACACCAGCCATTGCGGTGTACGACACTAGAGTAATGGCCGTCACTGTGGTTGCTGCAATAATGCCGGGACGCGCCTCTGGCAGTAGAGCATTAAAAATAATCTGCCGGGTACTGGCGCCCATCGCCTGAGTCGCTTCAATAATGCCACGATCCACCTCACGCAGTGAGGTTTCCACCAGGCGGGCGAAAAATGGTGTAGTACCCACCACTAATGGCGGTATTGCGCCAGCCACACCTAAAGATGTGCCGGTCATCACCACGGTAATTGGAATCATCACAATTAATAAAATAATAAAAGGCAACGAGCGCAGTACGTTCACGACAAATGACAGCAATGTGTAAAAAACACGGTGCTCAAACATTTGTCGCGGCCCGACTAAAAATAGCAAGATGCCCACGGGTAAGCCAAAGAGCACTGTAAACAACAAGGAGCCGCCGAGCATAAGTAAGGTGTCTACACTTGCTTGCCAGATCTCGTACCAATCAATATTTATCAGTAATTCACTCATGGGCGTAACACCTCCACGTGGACACCTGCAGCACGCAACTGCTGTTCAGCTAGCAGCTCTTTGCCGCCGGTTAACGCCACCGTCAACTGGCCACAAGCTTGATCTTTAATTCGCCCAATGCGCCCAGCTAAAATGCTGTAATCAACCCCAGTATCTCGGGCAACTTGACCTAGCAAAGGCGCATAAGTGGTTTCGCCTAAAAAGGTTAAGCGCACAATACGCCCAGCCACTTGTTGGTACAGCTCGCCCAACTCCAGATCATGCTCGCCTTCTGATTCTTGTACAAAACTTTGCGTAGTTGGATGCTGCGGGTGCAAAAAGACCTCGCTGACTAAACCCTGCTCAACAATCACCCCGGCATCCATCACGCCAACCCGGTCACAGACCCGTCGAATCACATCCATCTCATGGGTGATTAGCACTATGGTTAAGCCCAGTTCGCGATTAATTTCAGCCAGCAGCTGCAGTACTTGTGCAGTGGTTTGTGGGTCAAGCGCGCTGGTAGCCTCATCGCACAGCAATATTTTCGGGTCAGTGGCTAAGGCTCGGGCAATGCCCACTCGCTGCTTTTGTCCTCCAGATAATTGCGCTGGGTACTTAGTAGCATGAGCGCTTAAGCCAACCCGCGCTAACAGCTCAATAACCCTTTGCTTAATCTGTGCTTTAGTTAACTCACCGGCCAGCTTTAGCGGCATCGCCACATTATCGGCTACAGTTTTTGAAGCCAGTAAATTAAAGTGCTGGAAAATCATCCCCACTCGCTGCCGAAAGCGACGCAACCCCTGCGCATCAAGGGCGGTAACATCGACACCGTCCACCACAATGCGTCCACCACTGGGTTCTTCTAGGCGGTTAATGAGGCGCAGCAAGGTACTTTTACCCGCACCAGAATGACCAATCAGGCCAAAAATCTCGCCAGGCTGCACCTGCAGAGTGCTAGGTTGCAGGGCAACTATGCTCTGCCCGTTCACCGCATAGGCTTTATGCACATCGTGGAATTCAATCACGGTTAAAACCTTGTTAGGGCAATGCTAAAGGGACAGTGTGCCCAGCATTGCTTAGCATGAAAAGTTATTTTAAATTCTATGGTTAGATCATTTTACAGCGATTTATTTGGCGTAATCACCAAGCGCGCAGGCTCTTCACTACGAATCACTTCGTGTAAACGCGGCTTAAAATTAGCATCCAGTTTTTTAACCCGTGCTGATAGCAATGCGGCAACCCAATGAAAATCCAGAGTATCAGCCACTTCAATCGTTACCGCTGCACGAAAACGCACAACATCAACGGCAACATCATCCAGCAGGCGGCCTAACTGATGGTCATTGCGGTTTTTTAACATCGGCAAAGACACTACGGAAAAATCAGCGCTGGCATCAATCACCCGTGCTTTAATTTTGCTGCGCTTGGGTGCTGGCACCTCTTCTGGCTCATCTGGCGCTGGCGGCTCGACCTCTGCGCTATCAACTGTCGGCGCTGGTTCAGTCAATGCAGGCTTAACTGGGGCGGTTTTTGGACGGGCTGGGCGTGGGCGGGTGACAGCAGGAGGCACAGGTTCAGGCTCGAGCACAGGCAGTTGCGCAGCGGCAATCGCACTGCTCAACCCTTCAGTAAGCGCTGGTGCTTGTGGTAGCAACCGTTTCGCTTGGATAAGCGCAGCACTGGCAGCATCAATATCACCATCCTGCAATGCTTGCTCGCCACTTGCTAGCCAAGCATCAGCCAAGCGCTGCTGTAAATCAGCAATGCGTGGTTCATCTGCATGGTTACGCTGCAACTCAGCCAACTGCTGGGCAGCCTGCTGCAACTGCTGCGCATCTAAATGCGTCACAAA
>JAAYTE010000234.1 GCA_012518175.1 Gammaproteobacteria bacterium
CCCATGCTGCGTTACCGCATCATTAAAGATTTAGCTTGCCTTGATAAAGTTGCGAAATACCACCTGAGCAATACCCAGCGTTTACGTTTTTATTTGCAATATAAGCAAAAAACACGACTCAGCGCTCAAGATAAGCAACAGATCGGCAAGATTGTGCGGTTTTTTGAGGGGCGCGAATGAAAGACTTTATGGATCCTGCAGTTGCCGAACTGCTGGCGGTGCATCAGCTGGATAATTTCGCCGCATTGTGGGATTTGCAGCTAGAGGCTGTGGATGAACCCAATACCGAGCGTGGTGGTTGGAGCAGCGTGGCGAAAATGACGCTTGGCGAGCAAAAGTTTTACTTAAAACGGCAGATTAATCACTTAACCCGCAGCCTACAAAAACCTTTGGGTGAGCCCACTTTTGCTCGCGAAATGCGCAATATCCAGCGCTATCAGTTATTGGGTATTCCGGCGTTGCGGGCCGCGTTCTTTGCTCAACGCCAACACAATGGCGAGCGCCAAGCTATTTTGTTGACCCATGCCTTGGCTGGTTGGGATGATTTAGAGCATTGGCAGCAGCAATGGTCAGGGCTAACCGACATGCAACAGCAGGGGATTGTACAAGCCTGTGCCAAGCTGGCGAAAACCCTGCATCAGGCGGGGCAGGTGCATGGCTGTTTCTACCCCAAGCATATTTTTTTACAGGAGCAGGCGGCAGGCTTTACTGCACAGTTGATCGACTTAGAGAAAACCCGCCCGCTACTCTTTGGTCGCCGTGATCGCGTCAAGGATTTAGAACCCTTATTTCGTCGCTCACAACATGTTTGGGGACAAGGTGAAACCGAGTTGTTCTTGCACAGCTATTTGCACCGAGCTGAAGATATTCCCCGCTGGCTGGAGCGCTTAGATGCTCGCCGCAAAGACAAGGCAGCGCGCCGATGAAACTCAGTCAATTAAGTGGACGGGCACCGCAGCTGCCGTTAACGCTAACATTGGATAATGGCCAAACAGTCGTGGTCGAGCAGTGGCTACGGGTTTTGCCTGGGCAGCGCTATGTTGCTAAAGCACAGTGGCAAGGCCGTAATGTCTTAGTCAAAGTCTTTATTGGTCGCAAAGCTGCCCGCCAGTATCAGCGCGAGCAGGTTGGTGCACAGCTGCTGATTGCGCAGCAGATTAACAGCGCGGCAATTTTAGCAGCTGAGCAGCAAGCAGATGGCAGTGCTTACCTCTTATTTGAGTTTATCGAGGATGCACAGAGCCTTGCCGAAGCTTGGTTGGCTTGCAGTGCTGAGCAGCCGTTAAGCGAGCGCCAAACTGTGGTGCTCGGCCAGGCCTTGAGTGCTGTCGCACAGATGCATTTACGTGGGCTTTGGCAAAGTGATTTGCATCTAGATAACCTCTTACAGCAAGGTGATCAAGTCTACGTGGTCGATGGCGGTGGTGTCGAAAGTGAGCAGGCCGGCCAGCCGTTGTCCCCAGAGCAGGCGGTGGCTAATTTGGCAGTATTTTTTGCCCAGTTACCCAGTGCTTTTGATGCCCACCTTGAAGAGTTATTGCTGCACTATTTACTGGTCAATGGTGAGCATGCTTTGCGTTTAGAGCGTCTATACGAGCAGATTCTCAGTATTCGTCAGTGGCGAGTGAAAGATTATTTAAATAAGTCTGGCCGTGAGTGCAGCTTATTTAGCGCCAAGATTAATGGCTTTGGTTTGCGCGTGATCTGGCGTGCTGCGCAAAGCTGGTTGGAGCCGCTGCTGTCGAACCTTGATGCCAGTATTGCCTCTGGGCATATTTATAAAACTGGCGGCGCTGCTACTGTTGCACGGATTGAGCACAGTCAACACACACTGGTAGTGAAGCGCTATAACATTAAAAATGTTTTACATTGGTGTAAACGTTTTTGGCGTCCCAGTCGTGCTTGGCACAGCTGGCAAGCGGGCCATCGTTTGCGCGTCCTAGGTATTGCTACGCCACAACCCTTGGCAGTCATCGAAAATAGATTCTGCGGTTTACGTGGCAGTGCCTGGTTAATTAGTGAATATTGTGGCGAGCAGGATATAATCGATCGCTTGGCGAGTTATCAAGACAGTGGCGCTGTGCCTGAAATCGAAATAAATGCGTTGGTTGTTCTATTGAATGCGCTTATTCGTGAGAAAATCAGCCATGGCGACTTAAAAGGCCACAATATTTTATGGCACCAACAACGCTGCTATTTAATTGATTTAGATGCTATGCAGCAGCATCAGCGCATGGGTAGTTTTGCCCGCGCTTATATGAAAGACCGTACCCGTTTATTACGCAATTGGCCGCAACAGAGCCCATTGTACAAATTACTCGATCAGCGTTTACCGCAGTTGCCTGGCAGCTGCCCTGAAGACTAAGAGGCGAAAAAGACCCATGGCACTTACTATTCTCGGCCTATCTGGCGCACTCAGCCATGACCCATCGGCAGCTTTATATATCGATGGTAAGTTGATTGCAGCCGTTGAAGAAGAGCGCTTAGTACGCGACAAACATGCTAAAAATCGCATGCCGTATGAGTCCGCTAAGTTTTGCTTAGAGCAAGCAGGTATTACCCCAGCTGATGTGGATGTGGTTGCTATTCCTTTTGCGCCCATCAGCATTTTAGAAAAAGCCCGCTGGCATTACGCCAAACGTTACTGGTATGCACCAGAGCGCGCTTTAGATGCGCTGCTGGCCGGTAATCGCCGCTTCTATCGTTACTACAAAAAAATCCAATGGTGCTTAGTGCAACTGGGTTTTGATCTGAAAAAAGTTAAAATTGAACCAGTTGAGCACCATTTGGCTCACGCTGCCAGTGCCTACTTGTGCTCAGGCTTCACCGAGAAAACTGCCATCATGGGCATTGATGGTAAAGGTGAGTACGCTACAACTTTCTTTGGTTACGGTGAAAACGGCAAGATTCATAAGATTAAAGAGTTTTATGATCCTGACTCCTTGGGTGGCTTGTATGGCGCTATGACCGAGTTTTTAGGCTTTGAAATGCTTGATGGTGAGTTCAAAGTGATGGGCATGGCACCCTATGGTGACCCTGATCTGTATGACTTATCGCGCTTGGCAAAATTTGAAAATGGCGAGCTGGTGATTAACACCGAATACGCCAACGTGGTGGGTTTGCGCCGTTATAAAGAAAAGGGTAAAGGTTTTTACTTCTCGCCTAAGTTAATCGAATGGCTAGGCCCTAAGCGTGAGGGTGATATTGCCGATGATCCTTACATCCATTATGCCGCCAGCGTACAAGCGCTGTTTGAAAAGCTGTCGCTGGAAATGATGGATTATTATTTGGGCGATATTATTAAAGAAACCGGCCGTATTGCTTTTGCTGGTGGCAGCGCGCTGAACGTTAAACTCAATCAAAAAATCATTGCCCGTGACGAAGTCAAAGAGCTCTTTGTCCAGCCAGCGGCCGGTGATGCCGGTACCGCAGTGGGTGCCGCAGCCTATATTTCCCAAAGAAAAGGCGTACCAGTGGAAAAGATGGAGCATGTCTATCTTGGCCCTGAGTACACCAATGAAGAA
>JAAYTE010000235.1 GCA_012518175.1 Gammaproteobacteria bacterium
CCCACATTCGGGCGGCCAACCACGGCTACATAGCCACAACGGGTTACTTGTTCAGTCATGCTGATGATTACTCTCTAACCCCAAGGCTAACAGTGCTGCAGTCGCTGCCACTTGCTCCGCAATACGTCGACTGGCGCCCTGACCTCGGGTTTTTTCATTAAGTAAGCTCACTTCGCATTCCACATAAAAAGTGCGGCAATGCGGTTCGCCTTGAATATCGACTACTTCATAGTGCGGCAGTTCAGTGCTGCGCGATTGTAAGAATTCTTGCAGTCGAGTTTTTGGATCTTTATTGGTATCAACCAGAGTCAGCTCAGAAAACTGCTGCTCAAGCCAGGCCAGCACACGCTCACGGGCAACGTCCATACTGGAGTCTAAATAGATGGCGCCGATAATGGCTTCAGTGGTATCGGCAAGGATTGAATCACGGCGAAAACCACCGCTTTTCAACTCGCCAGAACCTAAACGCAAGTACTCACCAAGACCAAAGCCGCGGGCTAACACTGCGAGGGTTTCACCCTTCACTAAGCGTGAGCGCAAGCGTGATAACTGCCCCTCTTTGGCTTGGTTAAAATGATGAAACAATGCCTCACCAGCAACAAAATTCAAGATTGCATCACCTAAGAACTCTAAGCGCTCATTATTGCGCCCAGCAAAACTGCGGTGGGTCAGCGCTAAGGTAAGTAAGCTTGAATCATTAAAGGTGTAGCCAATTTTTTTCTGTAAAATCAGTAATGGATCACTCACTGGGCACGCACACGGTATTCTTTGTCAAAAGTTACCACCAAATCAATATTCTTGATCAATGGCTCACGTTGTTCATATTTAAGGTGAATTAAATAATCATTATTAACTTTGCTGACAGTCATAATGTCATCAATTTTCAAATCGCGGATAGCGTTGACCTGCATACTTTTATTGATATGCGTATATAGATCACCCACCGTATCAATTTTATCGCCTGTGGCTTTATCTTTTTCCACTGCCATGATGGCTTTGTCTAAGGCGCGATTATCCATGTAGTGTGGAATCAATTTAAACGCAGCACTGGCAAAAAAAGCGATCAAGACCAAAATCACTAGCCAACTGAAAAAAGACATGCCTTGTTGGTTTTTAATATTCTGCATAGCAACCTCTGTTTTTTATTAATATTCGTACAGGCAGCCTGCACTTCTCTGTGCAGGATAAATCACCACCACGCACTCGCACTTAATGGATTAAACCAACACGGCTAAAGCTCGGCAATGAGGAAAATTTCGGGTTAGGCCACGTCAACCAAATGGCAAAGGCTTTACCGACAATATACTCATCCGGCACCATGCCCTGTAGCTCAAAAGGAATACTTGGATCATCCCAGTAGCGGCTGTCTTTGGAGTTATCACGGTTATCACCCATCATAAAGTAATGATCCGCTGGCACATGCCACTCGCGCTCTGGCTCGATGCGGCGGCGGGCTTCTTTACGAATATAGTGCTCTTCAGCGCCCAGTTGCTCGGTATATAAACCGGCACTGCCTAAGCTGCCCGGCTCATCACCTAAGAAATGCTCTGCCACAGGTTCGCCGTTAACCAGAATACGCTTATCCGCGGTGTAAGTAATGGTATCGCCAGGTAAACCCACTACACGCTTAATGTAATTGATGCGCGTATCTTCAGGGTATTTAAAGACCATCACATCACCACGTTTTGGGTCATCAATCTCCAAGATCTTTTTGTCTAAGACAGGCAAGCGAATGCCATAGGAAAACTTATTGACCAAAATGAAATCCCCTACTTCGAGGGTCGGTATCATTGAGCCTGATGGAATTTGAAAAGGCTCAACGATAAATGAGCGCAAGACAAACACCACAGCCAATACCGGGAAAAACGATTTGCCATATTCAACCAGCAGCGGCTCTTTCTCTAAGCGCGCGCGCACTTCTGAGTTAAGCGCTACTGCTTCTTTTTCATACTGTGCAATCGCCGCACGCCGACGTGGCGCAAAATACACCACATCCAGCAATGCTAAAAACCCGGTCACCGCCACAGCGATTACCAATATTAAGGGGAAATTCAATGTCATTAGTTAGTCATCCACTCTGAGCACGGCAAGGAAGGCTTCTTGTGGAATCTCCACGTTACCTACTTGCTTCATCCTTTTCTTACCCGCTTTTTGTTTTTCTAGCAGCTTACGCTTACGGCTCACGTCACCACCGTAACACTTGGCCAATACGTTTTTACGCAATGCTTTTACGTTAGTACGGGCAACAATTTGCCCGCCCAATGCGGCCTGAATGGCAACATCGTACATTTGTCGTGGAATCAACTCGCGCATTTTTTCCACGAGTGAGCGCCCTTTGGAAGCGGCTTCATCACGGTGCACAATTAACGCCAATGCATCCACCGACTCGCCATTAATTAACACATCTAGGCGCGACAAGCTCGAGGCTTGGTAACGGTCGAAGCTGTAATCTAGTGAAGCGTAACCGCGGCTGACCGATTTGAGGCGGTCAAAGAAATCCATCACCACTTCGTTCATTGGAATTTCATAAACGACTTGTACTTGGCTACCCAAGAAGTGCATATCCACCTGCACTCCACGCTTTTGCACACATAGGGTAATGACGTTACCCAAGTGCTCTTGCGGCACTAAAATAGTGGCTTTGACAATGGGTTCCCGCATTTCTTCAATCAGCGAAGGATCCGGCATTCGTGAGGGGTTATCGACATATAAAACCTCACCATTTTTTTGTACGATCTCAAAAATCACCGTCGGTGCTGTGGTAATAAGATCCAGATCGTACTCACGCTCGAGACGCTCTTGAATAATTTCCATGTGCAGCATGCCGAGGAAACCAATGCGAAAGCCAAAGCCTAAGGCGTCTGAGCTTTCTGGAGTGTACTCAAGAGCCGCATCATTGAGCGTCAGTTTTTCTAGCGCGTCACGAAAATCTTCAAAATCTTCTGAGCTAACGGGGAACAAGCCTGCGTAGACCTGCGGCTTAACCCGCTGGAAACCTGGCAGCATATCCACATCAGGCGTATGCGACAGGGTTAAAGTATCCCCCACTGGCGCACCTTGAATATCTTTAATACCGGCAATAATAAAGCCAACTTCGCCAGC
>JAAYTE010000236.1 GCA_012518175.1 Gammaproteobacteria bacterium
AAAAAATGATCGAGGACAAGAGTTTATGCAATGCAGGCTGTTAAAGTCATAACCATTAATACTCAATACCTTTAGTACTGAGTACAATGAAGGTGAGTCGTATTATCACTCCCCCTTTGTTTAGCCTTGAGGTAAGACTATGAAAAAAATTCTAATTCCACTGTTTGCACTGGGTGCAGCTTTTGCTGTGCAACCTGCTTTAGCCAGCGACGGTGAAGCTTTGTTCAAAAGCAAACCATGCGTAGCTTGCCACACTGTGGACAACAAAATGGTTGGTCCTTCACTGAAAGAAATTGCAGCAAAAAATGCTGATGTGGATGGCGCTGTTGAAACACTGGCTTTACACATTAAAGAAGGTAGTGCTGGTATTTGGGGTCCAATTCCTATGCCACCAAACGTAGTTACCGAAGAAGAAGCAACCACTCTAGCCCAGTGGATCTTAAGCTTAAATTAATCGCTTAAGAAAAAACCATGCTGGCTCGCAAGTATGCATATACTATTTGCGCCAGCATGGGATAACTGCTCACTCTAGCCGGCAATACAACCATTGCCTAAACTCAAAACACACAGCTCTACCCCTGCCTAAGTATCTACCCCCTACCTTCGCAAATGCTGCGGTAAGTGCGCGGCCCAGCGCCAATCAAGCTTTATGTGCTGGCGCAGTTTTTATCTGTGCTTTAAGCCTGCTGTTGTTTTGCCAAGGCTGTATCGTTGGCTACTTGCGGCTGATCTTTTGCCAGTTTTTTCTCTAATAAAACCGTATAGAGTGGACGTCCGCCCAAGAGCTGAGCGACCAAAGTTGCCCCCAGGCATGTAATCAACATAGGTAAAATCAAATTGAAGCTGCTGGTTAACTCAAGCACTAAAATTGCCCCTGTCAGTGGCGCTCGAACTGTGGCCGCAAAGAGCGCGCCCATCCCAGCAATGGCAAACATGCCAGTTTCCAGCTCATAGCCTGGAAAATAGTCAATCGCAACATTACCGAACAACGCGCCAGCCAATGTGCCCAGTGCCAGCAAGGGTGAAAATACCCCACCTGGGGCGCCTGAGCTAAAGCTGATAATCGAAGTGAAGAAGCGCAACACTAAAAAAATGATTAATAGTTTTAAGGTGAAATGACCATTGCTCCAATCATGAATGACATTAAAGCCATCACCAACAGTTTCCGGTAAATAAAGCGCAATAGCGGCAAAACTTCCGCCAATCAACCCTCCAGTTAAAACAAAACGATAGGTTTTATCTTGGTAAAATGCTTGAAAGCGATCTTGCAAAAATAACAAGAAGCGGTTGTAAGCAATACCCAACAAGCCAATGCAAAAACCCAGCACAATAAACAGCCACAAAGCCTGAATAGGCGCAGCGGCAAAAACTCCCACATCAAGCAACGCAGCACTGCCGTTAATTAAACGGAAGATTACCGTGGCCATGATTGAGCCAATTACCACTGCTTTAATTGAAACAATGTTGTATTTAAACTCTTCGCGCATCTCTTCAATGACAAAGATAATGCCAGCTAAAGGCGCATTAAAGGCTACGGATAAACCCGCAGCTGCACCGCTGGCCAACAGCGCATAACGATTATCTTTGTTTTTTAAACGAAAAATATCACTGAACATTTCAGCAGTATTGGCGCCAATCTGTACCGTCGGCCCCTCTCGACCCAGCACCATGCCAGAACTTAAAGTCCCTAACCCAGCAAAGAACTTAACCGGCAATACCCGCCACCAGCGCACCGGCCGAAGATCCTGCAGCGCCCCTTCAATATCAGGAATACCCGAACCGCCAGCCTCTGGAGCAAAACGCTTAACCAGATAGTAGGCCAGCATAGTTAAGCAGGCTGAGAATATAAAAGTTGCTAAAATAATTTGCCATTTCGCGCTAAAATGCTGCTCAACACTGGTCATGCGCCAAGTTGAAATAAAAGCCACTCCCAGTTGAAATAGCACACCTATAAAGCCAACTACTGCACCTATCACTGCTGATAAAGTCAGGATATATACTGGCGTTTTATCGCTTTTAATTAGATGTTTAATAATATTCAAAATCCGTTCCTTGCCGCTCGATTAGAGCGCTTCTTGAATGTTAATAAAGTGGTGCAGTTGCTAGTACTGACACTGCTATTTTATGACGGCAATGACTTGAGCCTAACTTGCTCGAGCGACGCCAGCAAATAGAAATATGCCGCAAACGCGGACATAATCTAAGCCAAGGGTTATAAGCCAACAATTATTTAAGCAAAAAAGCTATAAACAAGCGCTCTTTACCTGACATTAAGTGTCCAGCGCTGTAGGCTAACACACCTTTTTGTGATGACATTAACCCTGTGATCTAAAGTTACTTTGGAGCTGATATGGATCAGACAAGCGCTTTCCCCGCGGCACTACAAGCCTTTTTTGCGCCCGGCACTGTGGCCTTAATTGGTGCGGGTCCAGGCGACCCCAGCTTACTAACTTTGCGTGCTTGGAGCCTGCTCCAACAAGCTGATGCAGTGGTCTATGATCGCCTTGTAAGCCCTGAGCTAATGGCCATGTTACCTGCGCGCAGCCAGCGTCACTTTGTCGGCAAAGCCAGCGGTCATCACAGCTTAAAACAAGAGCAAATCAATCAACTGCTGGCTGACCTTGCCCAGCAAGGATTGCGCGTAGCACGCCTCAAAGGTGGTGATCCATTTATTTTTGGCCGGGGTGCCGAAGAGCTCGATTTTCTCTTAAAGCAGCAGATTAGCTGCCAAATAGTACCGGGTATTACTGCCGCTTCTGGCTGCACTGCCTATGCGGGAATTCCTCTAACGCACCGTGGCGTAGCGCATTCCTGCCAGTTTATTACCGGTCACTTGCAGGAAGACGGCGCACTGAATCTGCCTTGGCCTAGCTTGGCTGATCCGAAAAAAACCCTGGTGTTTTATATGGGACTCAGCAGTCTTGCGGAGATTTCTCGCGAACTGATAAACGCAGGCTTAGCTGCAGATACACCGGCAGCATTAATTGGCAGCGGCACTTATGCCGAGCAGCAAGTGATTCGCGGCAGCCTCGCCAAGCTGCAAAGCATGGCCAAGCATGCTGAACTGACCCCACCGACATTAACCATTATTGGTCACGTAGTTGATTTGTTCAGTGATCAGCCAGTGCGCCACCCAGCATTGCTTCAGCCCAGTAGTAGCGAAGCCGCGACAATAAAGTAAAGCTGTGAGCCATGTCTACCGACTCCCCCAGTTGTAATGCTGCAAACGCTTAAAGTGCAGCCAATGCCGCAGGCAGCTCTCGATACTTAAACTCAAAGCCAATCTCTGCAGTACGCTCAGGACGAATATTTTGTCCACCTAACAATAACCCGGCCATGTCTCCCAGCATGAGCTTTAGCGCAAAGCCCGGCACAGGCAACACTGCAGGGCGGCGCAGATGCTTGCCTAAAGCGTGCGCAAACTGCTGATTGCGCACCGGCTCTGGTGCGCAGGCATTGTAAACACCCTGAGCTGATACATGCTGCAACAGGTGATCAATCAAAGCGACTTCATCGTCTAAGTGCACCCACGGCATCCACTGCTGACCGCTACCTTGTTTACCGCCTAAACCGAGACGAAACAGCGGTAATAAGCGCGATAAAAAGCCGCCTTTAGCGGTTAACACCAATCCTGTACGAATCAAGACCACACGAATCGCCAGCGATTCAGCAGCTAAAGCAGCATTTTCCCAGTCAGCACAAAGCTGCGTAGCAAAGTCCGTGGTTTGCACAGGACTGCTTTCGGTTAATACCTGCTCCCCAGCATCGCCGTACCAACCCACTGCCGAACCTGAAATCAACACCTCTGGCTTATGTGACAAGCTGGCCAGCCACTGCACCAGATGCTCAGTGAGAGCAATGCGGCTATCGCGTAATAACTTGCGCCGCGCCTGCGTCCAGGGCCGATCAGCAATGGGGGCACCAGCCAAGTTAATCACCGCATCAAGCTTGATATGATCCAGCTCACGCAACTCCGCCAGCCCATGCACAGCCTCGCCACACAAGCTTTTCACCTGTTCAGGGCAACGACTCCAGACATAAATCTCATGGCCTTGCGCCAACCAAAACTGACACAAACTGCGACCAATCAAGCCCGTGCCGCCGGTTATTAAAATACGCATAGTGATTGTCTCCTGCTTCATAGCCGCTTAAATAGACAAGGTGCTACAACATGCTACTGATGCCGTTGTTAGTAACGCACACAAGCACTGCTACACACTATAGTTCTTTCGCAAATACTTATACAACTACCTATAGCACGTACAAGTATTTATGATATGCCTTATACAGCTCACTGCCCTCTTTTTACTGCAAGGAACTCTTATGTCGTCTTCTCAAGTTGCTATTATCGGTGCCGGAATGACCGGCATTACCGCTGCCCGCAGCCTTAACAACGCCGGGTATACCGTGCAACTGTTTGAGAAAAGCCGCGGCAGTGGTGGGCGCTTAGCCAGCAA
>JAAYTE010000237.1 GCA_012518175.1 Gammaproteobacteria bacterium
CCACCGGTTTCGACATCAATAACGACAGGTAAATAACCACGAAAGCGCCGTGCCATCGGAGTTTTTAAGCCGTTGTTGTTTTTTTCTTGACCGTTGTTGGCGTTTTCTGGGAAATCGTATTCGTAATCTTCAATGCTATTGCTCATGCTTGAGCTCCTAATACACGCCAATTTAAAGTTTCACCGGCACGTAATGGGATCAGCTCTTGCTCAGCAAAGGCGAAAGAATCCGGCACAGTCCAGGGTTCGCGCACCAAGGTGATGCTGTCTTGGTTGCGCGGCAAGCCGTAGAAATCGGCACCAAAGTGGCTGGCAAAGCCTTCCAGTTTATCCAGTGCTTGTCGCTGTTCAAAAGCTTCTGCGTACAACTCAATAGCCGCATAAGCGGTATAGCAACCGGCACAGCCACAGGCGATTTCTTTGGCATTTTGCGCATGGGGTGCTGAGTCAGTGCCCAAGAAAAACTTACTGGAGCCGCTGGTGGCTGCATCTAGAAGCGCTTCTTGGTGGGTGTTGCGCTTTAATATCGGTAAGCAATAAAAGTGCGGGCGAATACCGCCGGCCAGCATGTGGTTGCGGTTATAGAGCAGGTGGTGTGCAGTAATAGTGGCTGCGACATTGGCACTGGCCGAACTGACAAACTCGGCGGCATCGGCAGTGGTGATATGCTCGAGGACCACTTTTAAGTTTGGGAAACGCGCCACTAGATCAATCAGCTGCTCATCAATAAAGCGCTTTTCTCGATCAAAAATATCCACATCGGCGTGAGTCACTTCGCCGTGCACTAATAATGGCATACCCACTGCGCTCATAGCTTCAAGGGCGGGGTAAATGGCTTCTAACTGAGTGACGCCATAATCTGAGTTGGTCGTAGCACCTGCTGGGTAAAGCTTGGCAGCATGGACAAAACCGCTTGCTTTTGCCGCTTTAATATCTTGCGCGCTGGTCTTGTCTGTGAGGTACAGAACCATCAGAGGCTCAAAATCGCTCTGCGCTGGGCGCGCGGCTAAAATACGCTCACGGTATTGATCGGCTTCGGCTGTATTGCGTACGGGCGGTACAAGGTTGGGCATAATAATTGCGCGGGCAAAAGTGCGTCCCGCGTCGGCAACAGTACGTTGTAAAGCCGCGCCATCGCGTAAATGAATATGCCAATCGTCGGGTCGTAGCAAGGTAAGACGGTCAATCATGAAGGTTTCCAGTCGGTCAATTTACGTTCAATTTAAATACAATAGCTGGAATGCTACCGTAAAAGCGCGGTGCGGGCATCTGCTTTAAAGTTTTCTTAACTCTGACCGATAACTCTCTATAAGCATTTAGGTGACGGGAGAGCGCAATGCGCTTGAGTATTTTTTCTTTTTTAGCCAGTGTGTTGGCCACCCCCGCGTTGGCGCTGACTTTCCAAACGCCTCTGGAGCATGTTGAGTGGACTGTGGAGGGCGATCGCTTTGAGTGCCGTTTAGTGCAGCCGGTCAAAGGTTTTGGTCAGGGTGAGTTTGTGCGTCGTGCCGGCGAAGATCCTATTTTTAAGTTGCAAGCGCAAGAAGCTTGGCTCAGTCGTGGTTCTGCAACCTTGATGGCCGCTGCCGCACCGTGGCGGGTTAACCAAACTGATATTCATCTGGGGATTGTCTTGGTCACGCAAACCGGTAATTCCATGCAGGCCTCGCAGCAACAAGCGGGACGATTGTTGTCGGCGTTATTAGAAGGGCGCGGGCCATTGATTCGCCACCGTACCGGGCAGGGTGATGCGCTTGAAGTGCGGATTTTACCCGTCCATTTCAGTGATGCGTATCAGCGTTATTTAACCTGCACTGCAGGTTTATTACCGTATAATTTTGAGCAGCTTAAGCAAACTCGAATTGCTTTTAAAGATACCAATATGGTGCTCAGTGAGTCTGCGCAAGGGCGCTTACAAGCGATTGTTGATTATTTAAAAGAAGACCCTACAGTGAATCAGATTGAGCTTGATGGTCACTCTGACAGCTGGGGAAATCGCCTCAGTAACCGAGAAATCTCACGGCGACGGGCCTTAACCGTCAAAGAGTTTTTTGTCGCTCAAGGTGTTCCCGAAGAGCAAATTGTGGTGCGTTTCCATGGCGAGCGCTATCCACTAAAGCCCAATACCAGCGCCGCTAATCGAGCCCTGAATCGACGGGTTAACGTGGTCTTGTCGCGAGTGCCGGAAAGCACGCTCAGTGCCAAGAATGATACGAGCACAGATTAGACACGGAGCTTTAGTTTTTAGCAAAGTGGTCTTTAGTCAGTTTAATCACTACTGGGCTCAGTACCAGCAAGGACACTAGGTTCGGTAAAGCCATAAGGCCGTTTAAGGTGTCGGCCAAAAGCCAAACCATATCCAGTTGCGCTATTGCCCCTAAAGGCACAGCAGCCACCCAAATTAGACGGAAAGGTAAAATGGCGCGGCCACCAAACAGAAACTCCCAACAGCGCTCGCCATAGTAACTCCAGCCTAAAATAGTGGTGAAAGCAAAGACCACCAGCGCGATGGTTAGCAGGTAATGGCCAACCCCAGGCATCGCCGCTTCAAAGGCTGCAGAGGATAACGCCGCGCCACTGAGGCCATTGCTCCATACCCCTGAGCAAATAATGGCTAGGCCAGTCATGGTGCAAACAATCAGGGTGTCGATAAAGGTGCCCATCATCCCCACCAGCCCAGACACCACTGGATCATCGCTAGTGCCTGCTGCTTGTGCAATCCCTGCGCTACCTAAGCCGGCTTCGTTAGAGAAAATCCCACGGGCCACACCAAAGCGCAGCGCGGCAATCATCGCTGCGCCGGCAAAACCACCTACTGCGGCATGGCCATTAAAGGCTGAGTCAAAAATCAATACAAAGGCTGCGGGAATCGCTTGGTAGTGGGTAATCAGTACAAACAGCGCGGCCAGTACATAGGCTAAACACATAAACGGGACTAAGGTTTGTGCCACTGCTCCAATGCGTTGAATGCCGCCTAAAATAACCAGCCCCACTAAAAACATGATACTTAAACCACTAACCCAGGCAGGTACAGCAAAGGACACAGCAAGACTGGCGGCCATACTATTGACCTGCACCATGTTGCCAATTCCAAAGCTGGCAAGACCACCAAAAATCGCAAAGCAAGCACCCAGCCAAGCCCAGCGATGACCTAAACCGTTTTTGATGGCATACATCGGGCCACCAACAAAGTGATTGCTGCTGTTTTTCTCACGAAAGTGCACTGCCAGTACGACTTCACAGTATTTGGTTGCCATACCCACAAGCGCTGTGCACCACATCCAAAACAGTGCGCCGGGACCGCCCAGTACAATTGCCGTAGCCACCCCAGCAATATTACCGGTGCCGACAGTGGCCGCTAGAGTGGTCATCAGTGCGGCAAAAGGGCTGATATCACCAGTGCTGGCATCACCTTTGGCGCGGCCGCTCCAGATCTCTTGAAAACCGCGCTTAATATTGCGCAAGGGCATAAAGTTTAACGACAGCATTAAGAAAATACCGCTGCCTAAAATAGCAATCAGCATGGGGATACCCCATACCAGATCATTGATGGCTGTAATGATGTTGCTGATTGTGAGCATAAGAGGGCTTAAGTAAGGCTGGGGTAAGGATAAGCTGAGCAGCTAGGCACAACAGAATATTTAATAATCTACCGTGGCAGGATTATTTTAAGGTGATGATAATAAAGCGACGCGCTAGGCAAATAAAGCAATTGTGTGTAGTTTGTTGTTTTACTAAGTGTTTAGCCGTGTTGTTGCGCTACACTGTATCGGTAAATAATTGGATGGATAAAGCAATGAAAAAAATTATAACACTATTGGCTCTCTTATCACCCCTTGCTGTGCAAGCTTTTCCATTTGAAGTCGAAAAAGAACTTAACGGCACTGAAATTAATATTCAAACCCTTGATTTGGGTGACAATACTGCTTCGGTAACACTGACCAACTACGGTGAAGTTGATACAATTTGTCGGGTACGCTTTCGAAATGGTCCTGAAGTTCCACGGGTGCGTCAGGCAACCTTGGCTGCGGGTGAAACTGCAAACTTAGTGGTCACTTTCAGCAGCATGGTGATTCGCATGCGTGTGAATGTGAATTGCAAACAGAATATTTAATTTAACCCAGGCTCAGCTGAGCGTTGAGTAAAGGTAAGCAGGATATGGCGGCAATAGTTGAACCCTTCTGGAAGCGTAAAACCCTTGCAGAGCTTAATCAGGAAGAGTGGGAGTCATTGTGTGATGGCTGTGGTTTATGCTGTCTGCAAAAACTCGAAGATGAAGCGGATAATGGTATTTACTACACCAATGTTGCTTGCCAGCTGTTGGATTTAGATACCGCGCGCTGCAGTAATTATCCAGAGCGTCAAACTATTGTGCCAGACTGCATTCAGCTGACGCCTGGTCACGCCGATGCTTATCGCTGGTTACCGACGACCTGTGCTTATCGCCTAGTCTCGGAAGGTAAAGACCTGTTGTATTGGCATCATTTGGTGTGTGGTAATGCTGATGCCGTCCATACGGAAAAAATTTCCCGTTTAGGGCGCATGGTCAGTGAGCTTGAGGTGGCACCGGAAGATTGGGAAGAACACCTGATTTTTAGAACGGGTTAAGCGGCACAGTCAAACCTAAGCGGCTTCTCTGAGTGTCTGTCGCGCTGCAGGTTTGCACTAACTGTGTATGCTCAAACTAGCGCTTCAGGCTGGTACTGTTTTGAGTAGCGGTTTGCGGCTGGCACTTTGGCTGTTCAATAAACTGCAAAGTGGCCTTTCTCATCTCAGGGAAGGCGAACGACATAATATGCGGGCCTTGAGAATCTAGCCAGCACAGTTGTTGAGCGGGGTAGGCTTGCTGCCATGCGCTGTGAAGTTTTTTACCCTGCGCATATGGAATGATGCTGTCTGTGGGGCTGTGCATGATCAGCACCGGTAAATCGATTTTGTCTATATGTTTGCTTGAGTCCCACTGATTGGGAATAAACACTGTGAAAGGCCACACCAGCCAACCTAAGAGGTTACCGCTGAGGCTACTGCGGGCGGCAGAGCCAATAGCTGTTAATGGTGCATCTAAAATCAACGCTTTGATGTGTTGCTGAGCTGGCGCTTGTGCAGCGAAATTAATGGCCAGCACTGTGCCAATACTTTGCCCAAGGACGATTAGATCTTTGTCTGGGTATTCGTTTTTCATCCATGCCGCTGCTGCTGTAAGGTCTTCCAGCATATCTGGCAACAGGGCTCGCCCTTGTGAGGCACCAAAGCCGCGATAATCCAGCGAGAGTACGCTAACCCCGCTTTTAGCGAGCCAGTAAATACTGTGGCTATGGCTGGAAATGTTTTCAGCATTGCCGTGTAAATACAACACCATATTATTTGAGTCTGGGGTGCTGCCCTGCGCAGGTATCCACCATGCATGCAGCTGGGTACCGTCAGCAGCTGTTAACCAAACATCTTGATAGTCGAGCCCCGCGTCAGCAGGGGTGGAAATTAAAGTCTTTTGTGGATAGAAAAATAAAGTTGAGAGAGACGTGCAGCCGCTTAGCGCTAAAACGCAGATACAGGCGATGGCCTTAGACAAAACAGTCCAGGGCAGCGTTAAATTGCGAGCATTGCCTGTTTTAGTAATACCAATTGAGAGCAAGTCCCACCTCATGCTGTTCGCTAGTGTGTTGATTGCGCTTAAAGTGCTGACTCTTGGCTTCTAACTTTACTTGAGCGTTGGTGGCTAGTCTCCAGCCCAAGTTGGCTTTGATTTCTGTGCGTTTGGTTTTATCCAGCCAGCTTAAACCTTGCCAGTTGCCTTCGAGTTGCGCTTGGATTTTCTGTCCTTGCCATAACCAGCCTAGACGCGGGCCAAGGCTCAATTGGGCGCCCTTATGAAACTGATTATCTGCCATTAACTGCGCTTGCGCTAAGCCATAAAAACGTCCAGCGGAGGTTAACCACGCTTTACCAAAGCCAGTATGTAAATAGCCGTAAAGTTCTGCATCTGCACCAATAAAACGATCTAAGCCGCCGCTTACTGACCAGGCAATGGGTTGTTGAAAGTAGGTTTGCTGGCTGAGTGATAAAATATCGACCACTTGAAATTGCTGCACTCTAACTGCACCACCATCCCATAGCCGCAAACTTAAGTGTCCCATTTGGATTTGTGAACCGGGCACAAAACCTTGCGGCGGATCCATCACATCATGAAAAGCAGCACGGTAACTTAGATCAATAAAGCCTAAGTGATCGGGACGGGAGTGACTACGCGTATCAGAAAGGGTAGTGCCGCCTTTTACCTGCAGGCGCTGACTTAAATGCCCTTGATCGTCGCGATAATCTGGACGTGGTGTCTCGGCAAAACCTGCACTCTTGGAGTGCTTAGCCCGTGCAGATAAAATCTCGATGGTGCGCCGGCGCAATTGCGGGTTGGCTTTTCTTTTTTGCACAGCTAAGTAGCGCGCATAGGCATAAGCAAGCTCTAAGGCCTGTATTTTTTCTTGCTCGCTCAGCTCGCCTATGGGAGCTTGCACATCTGTAGAGTGTTCGACCAGCTGACGCGCTGCTTGTAAAACTGCTGGGGAGACTTGCTGGCTTTTGTATTCCATCTCGCTGGCAGCAGACGGGCGGTACTCAGTATCGTCCACTAAGCCACGCTTTTGTAGCGCACGAATGGTATCCACGGGCATGGCGGTGAAAGTAAAGTCGTCGGTGACATCAATGCGCTCAGAGCTGGCGTCTAATAAAGCTAAGAGACGGTATGAGCAGTTTTCATCAAAGAAAAAATAATCAAAAAAAGTATCTTTGGTTTCCCAAGTGTGGCGGACAAATTGCTCAGTTTCTTCTTTGTTGAGATTGAGTTTATATTCCCAAATGTCACGGTATTCCATATGCGAGTATTCATTGGTTTTCGCATAATAAGGTAGAACCGAGACGACGCCTGGGTAACCACCGGTTAAACCTTTCCAAGAAAACATCAGCTCATTGTCATCGGGGTCGGCATTGGCAGCAAAGTTCACGCTGTGCGCAAGCAGCTTATTGCTCGTGGGGTCTTTTTTATCGAGGCGAATAAGGGTGTGGCCATACATCGAAGAGGGCGAATTGATGTGTGAGGCTGGAAAAATGAGGGTGAGGTATTCAGCGTCGAGTTGCTGGCGCCATTGCGCAAACTCCGAGCAGGGTTGATCAATAAAATTGAGGTCAGGTAGCTGCTGTTTGAGCCAATGGTAACGCGCAGGGAATTGGCATTGCGCAGACCTATTGTCAGCTAAGTCAGTGCTTAGAAATGCTTGCAAGTCAGCTTGCAACTCGTCTACAAGTGAGCTTTTGCCATTTTTAGCTAAGAAGAAGTTAGGGCTGTCGTTCTGACTGATATAACGCCCGGAAAAAGGGTGCTGGCGGTAATGCAGTAGATGCGCCCACTGTTTATTTTTGGCCAAGGACTCGAGTTGTTCAGGTGCAGGTAAATTGGCGTTTTGCGCGCTTGCAGCGTAAGAAAAAAACAAACAGCTAGCAATTAAAGACCTAGCTATCATGCTAATAACCTTTATGTTGATAGTAAAAGAAGCCCGCCAAAGCGGGCTTTAAATACATAAGGAAGAATTAGCCTAAGTATTTCTGTAGCTCTGCATCGGTTGCCATTACTGCGGTCATGGCTTCAAATGCTGTCGATGAGGTTGCATCAGCGCTAAATACTGCGTCGAAGTTGGACTGCATAGCACGGTTAAATGCTGCTTTATCTGCCGCTTCAACACCCATCACTTCAGCCAGAGCTGCTAAAGTTTCACCTTGACCGGTAGCTGCATCCGCAGCCAGTTGGTCCATGTTTTCATCCATAAAAACTTGTGCTGATTTTAACGGGCCGTTAGCAGACTCGCAGCCTAAAGTGCCAGAAGTCATACCGAAGGTTTGGTTACCTGAAGTACCGTTAGTTGTTGCTGCCATTACATGCTGATACCACTTGTTAGCATCAGGGAAAACGACTGTTGAACCCAGTCCGCAGCCTGCTGGACCATTCGCGTTAGCCAAAGCAAAACTGGATGCGGAAGCTAAGATTACACCTGCAATAATTTTTTTCATGGGAAATTTCCTTAGATCACCAAACTATTAATTTTTATTACTTATTTGCCACCTCAACAGTGACGGTTCACGGTAAGCCTGTTAACCGGTGGTGTCTAGTATCCAAAGTGTTAATTTGCTGGAAAAGAGAAGCACAGCATAATTTTGTTTTGTTAGGCTGTGCTAACTGAGAAAACTCAGTCTATGCATAGAGGATAAAAGTCTATTGCGGGTCTTGTTTTTTCAGTAAATCTGCCAACCCAGCTAAGCCTTTAAAGGTTTGTTGTGGGCCTTTTTGCCCAGCCAGTTCTTCTTTTTGATAATGTAAGTCGACTTGGCGCTGGTGTTCGTTATCGTGGCAGTACAAGCAGAGTAGCTCCCAGTTCGAGCCGTCTGCTGGGTTGTTATCATGGTTGTGATCGCGATGGTGCACGGTCAACTCGCTAAGGCCTTTGCCGCTAAATTCACGGCTGCAGCGGCCACAAAAATGCGGGTACATTTTTAACGCTTTGTGGCGATAACCGCTTTCGCGCTCTTGGTAAGACTGAGCGAGTATTTTATCGAGTTTGCTGGTGCTCATTGGATCGGCCCTTGACAAATCTGGCTAAGAGGGGCGTTGACTGCAAAAAGCTTGGCGCGAATATCAGTAACACCGCTGGCAGTGAGGCGCGCGCTGTGCATCGCGAGGTAGTTCTGCGCTGATTGTTCATCGCTAAACAGGTAAATTCCACCGGCTTCTTGGGTGCTAGGGTTTTCAGTCCAAATTTTCCAAATCAAGCCTGGCTCTTCAATGATTGACTCCGCCAATGCCTGCATGGCTTGGTGCATCTCCTCAGCAAAAGGGCCAACAAAAGGAAAATCAATTTGCAGTATAGTTTGCATTGCCAAGCTCCATTAATATGTACACGAATAATAGAGCTTCGCAGACTAATGCTCAAGGTGCTAACACAGTGCTTAGCTGGATGCTGGAGTGGCTTCCTTGCCAAGACTTTCAATGGTTCGCCAGAGCCAACTGGGTAAGTCATCGGAGTCGAGGCTGTCGATCATGTTTTTTACCGCTAAGCCGAGCTCGGTATCACCATCAATTTGTAAGCGCCGCCGAAAAAACAAGGTATCTGGGTCTTCTTGACGACTGGCTAACAGTAAGAACTCACGCCAGTTACCGCTAATGGTCACCTCAACCGGTGCGTGCTCTTGAATCAACAGCCGATTGCTGTTGGGTGCCTTGCTTAAGCACCAGGATAAATTCAAGTCCTTGACTTCTAGGCGCATCCAGCGCTGCTCCAGTATGTCAAATAAGCCATCTTGCATAGCCTCAGCAAACACCTGGTTTAAACTGCGCTGCAGTGTTAGGCGTTGGAAGAAAAAAGGCACATGGCTGGCAAAGGGTAAAACCTTGTCACCCACTGAAAGTAAAAAAGGTGCTGCGCGACCTAACATAGTCCAACCTCCTCAACGCTGACCATGCCGGGACGGCCATGCCAGTAACCATTACAGCCTTGTACAGCTAAGGGGGCGTGTTCGCCGCGGCGCACTTTGTCCCAAGCGGCAATAACATCAGTCATACCTTGGGCGCGGGGGCTTAAACGGGCGATATCGACACCCGCGGCTTGCAGGGAGGGGAAGTCTGCCAATAAATTATTGACTTCTGCCGACATGGTTTGAATGCCGTTAATGGTAAACAGTGCTTGGCCTTCTTGGCTTAATAGTGGAATGCCTTCTGCATACTTAATACAGCACAGTTCGCAATCATCTTTAGGGCGGTTTTCTGAGCGAGCGGTAAAGCAGCGAGCAGAGTAGGCTAGCGGTAAATGACCGTAAGCAAACACTTCAACCTCTGGGCGCAGGATTTTCAGCTGATCCAGTTGCGTCAAGGCAGAAAAAATAATCTGTGCAGAACTTTCCACCGGCGGCGACCAGCGCAACATCCCGGCTTCGATAAACTCAGCCAGAGTATGGCCGCTATAAATATTCAAGGCTGGGCCGCCGACAAACGGTAGTTTATTTTCGCTTAAGTAATGTACGGCGGACATGTCGTTCGCTTCCACTAAAAATTCGCCGTTAGCACAAAGGCGTTTCAAGCTGGATAGCTCTGAGGCGGCCTCCACTAAAGTGAGACCTGAAAGCACAATTTGCGCCTGGGTTTGTTGCTGCATTTCTCGGCCTAAGCCAAGCCAGTCATCTAACGAAAATGAGCGGCGTTTAGAGCAGACGGTTTCACCTAAGTAAATAATATCCAGCGGCTGCTCAGCCATCTCCGCATAAAACTGCATAAGCGTATCCCGCTGCCAAAAAAACAGCACAGGACCTAAAGCAAGCTTCATCATAATAGTTACACCTATTGCCATGCGCGGTGGTAGGCGCCGAGAGTGGTTTGGCTGCCTTCTGACAGCCCAGCTAATGTTTGTCGCCAAATTGGCTCAACTTGGTAGCGCTCAGGAGCTCGGCGGTGACTGTCTAGAGCAGCGCGCCACACTTGAGTAACTTGCTCAACGTAGGCAGGGCTACGCTGACGGCCTTCAATCTTGACGGCGCTAACGCCAATTTTGGCTAGCTCCGGAATGAGATCCATGGTGTCGAGGCTGGTGGGTTCTTCAAGGGCATGAAAGCGTTGGCCATTGACCATAAAGCGTCCTTTACACAGGGTGGGGTAGCCAGCAGATTCACCTTCGCTGTAGCGGTCAATCAGCACATTGTTGAGGCGCGAAGTGAGTTCGCCTTCTTCGTTACTCCAGCGCACGTCTTTGGCCGGTGAGCAAACGCCGCACAGGTTTGGCGATTCACCGGTTAGATAGGAAGATAGATGGCAACGTCCTTCAGCCATAATGCAAAGGCTGCCAAAGGCAAAGACCTCAATGGGAACAGGGCTTTGGCTGGCCACTTGCTTGACTTGAGCCAGCGACAGCACCCGCGGTAATACCGCACGCTGAATGTTGTAGCGGTCTTGATAAAAAGCTAAAGCGGCAGCATTGGTGGCTGAGCCTTGGACAGATAAATGCAGATTGAGCTGTGGGTGCTGTTTGCTGGCGTAAGCTAAAACACCAGGGTCGGCGGCAATTAAAGCGTTAACACCTAAATCTGCGGCTTGATCTACAGCGCGTTGCCAGCGCTGCCAGCCCTCCGACTGAGCGTAGGTATTAACCGCGATATAAACATGTTTGTTGTGTTGTTGGGCGTAAGCAATACCGCTTTCTAGCTGTTTATCGTTGAAGTTTAAGCCAGCAAAATGGCGGGCGTTGGTGTCATCGCGAAAGCCAACATAGACTGCATCGGCGCCTTGGCGCACCGCAGCTTTAAGGGCAGGCAGACTGCCTGCAGGACAAACCAATTGCATGTGAGCTCCTGATTTTAGGTATGGATGCAGAAGGTGGCAGATCCATGTTTAACTCATGCAATCTAAGCAGATTAGCGGCTGTAAGCCTTGACTGGGGTCAATTGTGCCGGGGATGACTGGCGCTGTGGTGCTGGGTTTGCGTACTGCGCAGTAAAACTAGTGCAGGGGTAAGAGAGTTGCATAAGCAGGCGCTTGTGCAGCATAAAGATAAATAAACACCCCGCACTGCTGGCGGGGTGTGAGGGCTTAGCCTTGCAGCATCAGTGTTGCTGCTTCCATGGAGGCTGAGAGGTCTTCATCATCACTGATGCGACTTTGTACATCGAGGCCGAGCTGAGCAAAAGCATGCATATGGCTCCAATCAACTTGGCCCAATGGGTGCTCGCTGTCCGCATAGCTTTGTAGGGTTGCCACTTGCACAATATCAACGTAATCCACTGCGCTTGATTGGCGATTAAAGTCCAGATAATTGCCCGGCACAATGGCGATTTGCTCGGGGAAATCCCACGCGCGTAAAATCCGCTCACCAATAATAGGGTGAATGCGATCAATAATGTGATTGAGGCTGATTGAGTCTTTGAGGAGCGCATTGCTCTCCTCAGCGTAAGTTAGGATCGGTAACACGCCAATTTGATGAACCAAGCCCGCGAG
Source organism: Gammaproteobacteria bacterium (assembly GCA_012518175.1). GTDB lineage: Bacteria > Pseudomonadota > Gammaproteobacteria > Pseudomonadales > Pseudomonadaceae > Denitrificimonas. The sequence goes on from JAAYTE010000237.1 coordinate 12,019, forward strand.
GGTGGCTTGGTCAGGCATTAGGCGAGTGAAATGGCGACAGAGGACGTGACAAATGCCTGCAACCTCGGTGCTTTTGTTCCATACATCACGCATTTTACGATCAATCACATCAGTGGTGGCTTGGAACATTTGCTCCATCGCCAAGCCTGTAGCCAAGTTCGAGGTGTAGTTAATACCTAAACGGCTGACCGCCATATTTAAATCAGTGATTTCCTTGCTGGTGCGCAACAGCGGGCTGTTTACCACTTTGATTAAGCGCGCAGTTAAAGCAGCATCATTGCCGATCACCTTGCTCAGTTCAGCGATGCCCACATTGGGGTCCTCAGCGGCTTCGCGTACGCGCAATGCGACTTCGGGAAGAGTCGGGAGGACCAAATCGTCATTTTCAATTGCTTCAAGCAGCTCGTTTTGAACTGTTTCTGCCAGTGTGCTCATGCACGTGTTCCTTTAAATTGCGTAAATGTTTAGCGTAAAATTTCGCGTTGAGTGTCCAGCGAATACGGCAACTCCAGTTGCTCTAGAAGTGTTTTTTCATCACTTTCTAAATAAATGCGGCCATCACTGACTGCGTCATCTAAAGCGGTTGCCAGTAACTCAACACCATAATCACTGCGGGCAGCGCTCACTACTTCACCAACCGCACTGGAGTGCACTGGTGACATGAGTGGAGTGCCAACGGCAGGAACTTCAGTGCTAGCCAGTTGAAAACGGTACATGTGGCGCTTGAGTTTGCCCAGGTACTGCATGCGCGCAACGATTTCTTGGCCGGTGTAGCAGCCTTTTTTGAAACTGACTGCATCTAAAGCCGGAAGGTTGAGCATTTGCGGAATAAACTGTTCGCGGTTAGCTGGGGTCACATGGCCGATACCGCTGCGTATTTCACCCAGTAACCACGCATTGAGTGGTGCTTCTGGGAGCAAATTGAGTAAGCGCTTACGGGTGCAAGGGCCTTCATCGGCGTGTACCCAAAGCTCAGTCAATTCAGCAGAGACGCGCACGGCGATCATTTGGTTGTGATGCACGGTACTGTTGATTTCGCTGGGCAAGTCAATGCCCAAAGCGCTCAATGCTGCATCACCTTGGTATAGCCCAAAACGGGCCCAGAGCGCGCTATCATCGCTAAGCTTTGATTTAGAGAAAATGGCGTACTTTTGCATTTCCTCCAATTGCGCGGCTAGGATTTCGTGGTCCATGGCTAATAAATAGCCGTCATTTTCTAAAAGCACCCGAAAACTTGATAACATGCGCCCTTTGGGGGTGCAGCGCGCGCCTAGGCTACTGCGCTCATCGCTAACGTAGGCAAGGTTGCAGGTAACTTGTCCTTGTAAAAATTTTTTAGCGTCTGCGCCGCGTACGGCTAAAACGCCTTCGTGAGTTAAAGGGGTAAAACTTGCACAATCGGTCATGACTGTCTCGCTTGTGAATAATCTTTACGTCTATCATAGAGGGCTAAAGACAACTTGTCAGCGTATGTCACTGGGTTAAATCTGTCTTATACTGAAATTACAAACTTTTGGAGTGTGTCATGTCTGTGGAAATTGAAGTGAAGCGTCTCTATTGGCACAGTCGTAGAGGTATGTGGGAGCTGGATCAGTTGTTAGTGCCTTTTGTTGAAGAGCAGTATTTGAAGCTCGATGCCGCTGATCGTGAGCGCTATCGCTTGCTGCTGGATTGCGAAGATCAAGATATTTTCGGTTGGTGCATGCGCCGTGCTGAGCCGGATAATGCTGATTTAAAACGCATTGTTGAGCTGGTTTTGGATCATGCTAAGCCTAAATAGGCTCGAGAGTTGTTGGTTTTGGCAGCCTTCTTTAAGGCTGTCATACATTGTTATTGCGCTGCATGGCTTGGCTGCTGTGGCAGTGTGGTTGGCGGCTGTGCCAGGATTATTAAAACTGCTCTTACTTAGCTTGCTTTGTGGGCAAGTGGGTTGGCAGCTTTACTGTTTGTGCTTTCGACAGCAACCTGCACGCCGCCAAGGTGTGCGTCATACTGCGCAGGGCTGGCAAGTTTGGCAGCCGCAACATGGCTGGCGCGCAGTACAGCTGCGGGCAGACAGTATGGCGCTACCAAGCCTAGTGCTACTGCGTTATAGGTATGCCCATCAGTGGTTTTACCGCAGCGCGCTGATTGCTGCAGACAGCTTAGAGCAGCAGAGTCATCGGCGCTTGCGGGTGCGGTTGAAGTTCAGTCGTCAACGTTGGCAGGCTGTAAAATAGTATCTTTGGCTTGCGCGCTCAAGTCTGGGTAGTCGAGGGTGTAATGTAGACCGCGACTTTCTTTGCGCAGCATCGCTGAACGAATCATCAGTTGCGCGACCAAGGCAAGATTACGCAGCTCAATTAAATCGCGGCTGACCCTATAGTTACTATAAAACTCATCAATTTCATCTAACAGTAAATGCACGCGGTGCTGAGCCCGCAGCAAGCGTTTGTTGGTGCGCACTATGCCAACGTAGTCCCACATAAAGCGTCTTAACTCATCCCAGTTGTGGGCGATAATTACATCTTCATCAGAGTCAGTGACTAGGCTGGCATCCCAGTGCGGTAAAGGCTCGGGGGCGCTGACTCGGGCATCTTGCTGGGCAATATCAGTCGCAGCAGAGCGCGCATAAACAAAGCATTCCAATAACGAATTGCTGGCCATACGGTTAGCGCCATGCAGACCGGTAAAACTGGTTTCGCCAATGGCGTAGAGGTTGCTGATATCAGTGTGCCCATGTTGATCTACCGCCACGCCGCCACAGGTGTAGTGTGCGGCGGGGACAACAGGTATGGCTTCTTGAGTGATATCAATGCCGAAAGTTAAGCAGCGCTCATAAACAGTGGGGAAGTGTTCTTTGATGAATTGAGCGGGTTTATGGCTGATATCTAAGTACACGCATTCCGCACCGAGACGCTTCATTTCATGGTCGATGGCGCGTGCGACAATATCTCTGGGGGCCAGTTCGGCTCTGCGATCAAAACGCTGCATGAAACGTTCGCCATTGGGCAGTTTTAGCAAGGCGCCTTCACCGCGTAACGCTTCGGTAATGAGAAAGTTTTTCGCTTGCGGGTGGTATAAGCAGGTGGGGTGGAATTGGTTAAATTCTAAGTTGCCGACACTGCAACCTGCGCGCCAAGCCATGGCAATGCCGTCACCGCAGGCACTGTCGGGGTTGCTGGTATATAAGTACACTTTAGCCGCGCCACCGGTGGCCAGTACGGTAAAGCGCGCTGCATAGGTGTCTACCTCGTTGCTCTGGGTATTTAATACATAGGCACCAAGGCAAGCCTTGCCGTCACGTCCAAGCTTGTGGCTGGTGATTAAATCAACGGCCACTTGCTGTTCAAGCAGTTGGATATTGCTGCGTTGCCGCGCCTGAGCTAATAAAGTAGTAAAAATAGCAGCGCCAGTGGCATCCGCAGCATGAATAATGCGGCGATGACTGTGGCCACCTTCGCGGGTGAGGTGATAATCAAAATGCGCTTCAGCAGTGCTGTGATCGTCATTGCGGGTAAAAGGCACGCCTTGTGCGATAAGCCAGTCAATGGCGCTGCGACTGTTTTCTACGGTGAAACGCACCGCATCTTCATTGCATAAACCGGCGCCGGCTATCAAGGTGTCTTGTACGTGGGATTCAACCGTATCACTATCATCAAGCACACCAGCAACGCCGCCCTGAGCCCAGAAAGTCGAGCCGCTCGCCAGATCGCCTTTGCTCAGCACCGCAATTTTTAGGTGTGATGGCAGAGTTAGGGCGGTGGTTAAACCTGCTGCGCCGCTGCCGATAATGAGAACGTCATAGGAGTAAGATTGGCTCATGGGTTGCATCCGCGATGAAAGACACCTTGCAGTATAACGCTGGATTGCGCGGTAAAATACTCACAACGTACGGGAACTTTTGAGAAGATTTGCGGTTCAATAGTAATTAGATCATTAAACAACGCACAAAGAGTCGGGAAGGCGTTAAAGTAGGGTGGGTGCAGCGCTCAACTGTGATGGGTCTTTTTTACGACACCAGCTGGGCTGCTGAAGATGTTTAATGTGGAGATATAACTATGGCGCACAAAGTATGTGCTGTTAGATGTGAATTTTTGAAATTGTTGGTTGGGGATTGCGCATGACGCCAGATGATGACCAGCAGTTGGTTAAGCGCGTGCAAAATGGTGACAAACGAGCCTTTGATTTATTAGTTTTAAAGTACCAGCACCGCATTATGGGCTTGGTTGTGCGCTTTGTACACGATCCTCATGAGGCTCAGGATGTGACTCAGGAGGCCTTTATTAAGGCTTACCGCGCTTTAGCAAACTTCCGTGGTGACAGTGCGTTTTATACGTGGCTGTACCGTATTGCCATTAATACTGCAAAAAATTACCTAGTGTCGCGTAATCGCCGTCCGCCAAGTCGTGATGTGGATTCAGATGATGCTGAATTTTATGACGGTGACCATGCTTTAAAAGATATGGCCTCGCCGGAGCGCCTGATGTTGCGCGATGAAATTGATGATGTGGTGCAGTTAAGTATTAAGCAATTACCAGAAGATTTACGTTGCGCACTAACTTTACGTGAGTTTGATGGTCTTAGTTATGAGGACATTGCAACCGTGATGCAGTGTCCCGTTGGTACAGTGCGTTCGCGCATTTTTCGAGCGCGTGAGGCTGTTGATAAAGCCTTACGGCCCCTTTTGCAAGACGCTGAGTAATGCGCAACGCAAGTTACGAGAGGAAATTAAACATGAGTCAGCAAGATCTTAAACAGTCACTCTCCGCGCTTATTGATAGCGAAGCGGATGAGCTTGAGCTGCGCCGAGTTCTTAATGCCAGTCATGAGCCAGAGTTGCGTGATGCTTGGTCGCGTTATCAAGTTGCTCGTGCAGCAATGCACAACGAGCCTTTAAGTGTTCAAGTGGATTTGTCTGCCAGCATTATGGCTGCCATTGATGCAGAGCCGACCCCGTCACGGGCAGCAGAAACAGCGCCGGCGGCAGTCAGAGCGAAGCGTACGCCTTGGCTTGGTCGCGTTGCCGTAGCAGCTTCGGTCACTTTAGCGGTGTTAGGCGGGGTGCGCTTTTACAATCAAGATGCTATGCAGCAAGAGGCTATGTTGGCGCAAACTGAGCAGCGCTTGCCAGCAATGACACAGTCACAAAACACCAGTCCGGTGGTGCTCGCCAGTTATAGTGCGCAGGGGCAAGATACATCAACCAGTGATCCAGAGGTTGGTGATAATTCTTGGTATGAGTTGCGGGTGCCAAACTATTTGCGTGAGCATGCCCAGCAAGCTGGAGTAAACAATACGGAGAGTGGGCTGTCTTACGCGCGCGCTGCAAGCCTGGAAGGTCAATAAAGAATGCTGGTTAAAGGTCTTTGCTCCAGCGCAGCGGTGTGGGCAGTCTTAGTGGGCAGTGCTTTTGCAATGCAGCCTGGCGAGCAGTGGCTGCAGCGCTTGCAAACTGCGCAAGCAACACAAAGCTATCAAGGCGCTTTTATTTATGAACGCAAAGGCGCCTTTACCACCCATCAAATTTCACGGCAAATTAGCCCAGATGGACAAGTCATTGAGCGTTTTGCACAGCTCAGTGGGCCAGAGCACGAGGTGTTGCGCGTTGATGGGCAAGTCGCTTGTATCAGTTCGGATGCAACGGAACCCTTGGCTGTAGAGCCTGTTTGGCCAATAGTAAATCTTGAGGCGCAGCACCTGCAAGAGCAATATAAAGTAATCGAACTCGGAGAAACACGGGTTGCAGGGCGCATGGTTTCAGTGTTGTTATTTTCTCCTTTTGACCAGTATCGCTACCCAGTAGAAATTTATGTTGATCAAGCAACCTATGTGCCGCTAAAAACCCTGTTGCTTAATGAGCAAGGACAACTGCTTGAGCGCTTACAGTTTGTGCAGTTTCAAGAAGGTAGCGACTTGCTGCCCGTCGATGCTGAATTAGAGCAGATTGTCCCAAACGCTAAATGCGCAACCGCAACCGCAACCGCAACCGCAACCGCAACAC
>JAAYTE010000238.1 GCA_012518175.1 Gammaproteobacteria bacterium
AACTGCCCATCGTCATCAAAGATACCGAAGAAATGCAGGGGGTATTTTCCCGTGTACGCTTAGGCAGCGAGTTAAGTCGGCATGACTTATTACTGATCACTTTAATGTCCTCAGAAAACCGCGCAGCCGCGAGCTTAGCCCATCACTACCCAGGTGGGCACCACGCTTTTATTCAAGCAATGAATAATAAAGCGCAAGCACTGGGCATGCATAACTCGCGCTTTGTAGAGCCAACCGGCTTATCGGAAAATAATGTTTCCAGCGCTCACGACTTAGTCTTGCTGATTAAAGCGGCACAACAATACCCATTGATTCGCCAGTTCAGCACCACTGAAGAAAAAACCGTAGCCTTCAGTAAGCCCAATTACACCCTAGGTTTTCGCAACACCAATGCCTTGGTGCGCAAAGACAACTGGAATATCGAACTCAGTAAAACAGGTTTTACCAACAGTGCTGGGCACTGCTTAGTGATGAGTACAGAAATGAATAACCGCCCGGTGGCTTTTGTTGTCTTAGACGCTTTTGGTAAATACACCCATATGGCAGATGCTAACCGACTAAAAAAATGGCTGGAAACAGGAGCAATTACTCCTGTACCAGTGGCAGCCCTAAACTATAAAAAAGCTAAACAACAAGAGCGCCAACAGGCCTTAGCCAGTCACTAAGCTAAGGCTGACTGAGCGGCAAATACAAGAGCGCATCTAAACCACCGCTGGGGGCTGCCTGCAAATGCAGTTCACCACCGTAACGCTCAGTCACCGCTTGGACAATGGCCAACCCCAAACCACTGCCACTTTGCGTGCTGGCGGTGCGCCAAAATCTTTGCTTAGCTTGCTCAATATGCGCTGCACTCAAGCCCTTACCTGAGTCACGCACACGCAACAGTAAGTATTTATCCTCAAGCCCCATATACAGCTCCACGCAGCTTAACTCTGGACTGTAGCGCAAAGCATTGTCCAAAAGGTTACGCAGTGATGCCACCGCCAAGGACTCAGGTACGGCAATCAATACATCTTCACTGAGCTGATTATTGACCTCAATACGCTCATTGCCCGGCACTGCAATCAGATCAGCCAAAGCATGCCGCGCTAAATTTTGTGCACTCACTTGGCCAGTCTGATCAAAGCACTGTGCACTTTCCACCCGTGCCAATAGCAGTAACTGCTCTAAACCACTTTGCATGCGCTCAACCGCGGTTTCTGCTTGCTGCAACGCATGAGCGGCAATATCTCCAGAGCTCATTTGGGCAACTTGCAAATGGGTTTTAACCGCTGTTAAAGGCGTGCGTAACTCGTGGGCAGCATCATTAGTAAAACGCCTTTCCCGTTCCAACGCAGCTGTAATACGGGCAAATAACTGATTAAGGGTTGCTACCAAGGGCTGTAAGTCTTTTGGCAGGCGCGACACATACACTGGCTGTAAATCCCCAGCATCGCGCTTTTCTAGCACAGATCGTAAAGTCTGTAAGGGTGATAAGCCGCGTCCAATTCCAAACCAAATCAGCACTAAACTACCCAGCAAAGCCAAGGCT
>JAAYTE010000239.1 GCA_012518175.1 Gammaproteobacteria bacterium
CTAACATCAACTTGCTATAACGTGCTAAATGATGCAATTCAACTAAGACAGGTCGACGCTTAGCTGCAAAAAACTTAAAGCTTGGACCGCGCCCCAAGAAAGGATCATGTTCAAATTGATAATAATCCAAGTAATTATCATCGGCATACAAGTCTGTCATAGCGCTCTCATTGAGTTAAATACTGGCGGCAATTGTTGAATAATCTATGCTCAAAACATCGTGCAAAACTTCAGTGGGGTACTCGGCAGTAACCAGTGCCTCGCCTAGGTTGCGCAACAATACTAAACGTATATGGCCATCGATATTTTTCTTATCCACAGCCATATGGGTTAAAAACGTCTCTGCGGTCATACTTAGCGGTGGCACAATCGGTAACCCCGCTTGCTTTAACAGCTTGATTCCGCGATCACGCTGCTGCTCGGTTAACCAGCCGAGCTGTTTAGACATGTGCAGCGCCATAACAGTTCCTGCAGACACCGCCTCGCCATGTAGCCATGCACCATAACCCTGCTCTGTCTCTATGGCATGGCCAAAAGTGTGTCCAAGGTTAAGCGTAGCGCGCACACCCGACTCACGCTCATCAGCAGACACCACCTGCGCTTTGGCAGCGCAAGAACGCTCAATGGTTTCGATTAGCGCTGGATTATCCAGCTGACAAATCTGTTCAATATGCTTTTCTAACCACGTTAAAAAAGGCTCATCACAAATCAATCCGTATTTAATTACTTCAGCCAAGCCTGCTGATAACTCGCGCGGCGGCAAAGTTTGCAAGGTTGCAGTATCAATCAGCACCGCTTGCGGCTGATAAAACGCGCCGACCATATTCTTGCCTAACGGGTGGTTAATTCCTGTTTTACCGCCAACAGATGAGTCAACTTGCGAGAGTAAAGTAGTCGGTACCTGGATGAAGTTAACACCACGTTGATAACAGGCGGCAGCGAAACCCGTCATATCACCCACCACGCCACCACCCAAGGCAATTAAAGTGGTTTTACGGTCGTGCTTATCACGCAGCAACGCATCAAAAATCAGCTGCAAGGTTTCCCAGTTTTTATAAGACTCGCCATCTGGCAGAATAATTTCTGTAAGCTCATAACCAACCAAGGCTTCACGCAACTGCTGCAAATACAAAGGTGCCACAGTGGTGTTGCTAACAATCGCAACCTTACGTCCGACAATGTGCGGCGTAAAGAACTGCGCCTGCCTTAGTAAGTCCGAACCAATATAAATTGGGTAGCTACGTTCAGCTAAATCAACTGTAAGGGTGCGCATGCATGCCTCTCGTTATAACGCTTAAAATATAGGATAGAATTGTGCCCACAAGATTTGCGGCAGAAAGTTAAACTAATCGAAGAGTATAGCGTAGATTCAGCGCCAAGCTTAGCGGCTATTGTAAGTGCTGAGAAATTGCATAATTTCTTGCACCACCATACGCGGTGGACGCGTATCTGTTTCAATAATTAACGTGGCTATTTCACGATACAAAGGATCGCGTAAAGCCAATAGAGCAGTTAAGACTTGCTCTGGATTTTCCGTTTGCAGTAAAGGCCGATTGCGGTCTCGAGCTGTTCGCGCCAGTTGATGCTCAACTGAGGCGTGCAAGTAAATAACCACCGCACCTTGACGCATGGCTTGACGGTTTTCTGCCCTTAAAACAGCACCGCCGCCAGTGGCTAACACCAATCCTCGTTGCCCACAAAGCTCTGCAATCACAGCCTGCTCGCGATCACGAAAACCTGCCTCGCCCTCGACATCAAAAATCAATGGAATACTTGCTCCGGTTCGCTCTTCAATTTCTTTATCAGAGTCTTTGAAGGGCAAAGCCAGCTCTTTAGCAAGCAAACGCCCGATGGTGCTTTTGCCAGCACCCATCGGGCCTATAAGTATGTAGTTGCGTGTTTGCATTAATTATTCAGTGTAATGGCCTGATTATTCATAATACGCGGGGTGATAAAGACCAATAACTCAGACTTTTGATCCGTCACAGTATCACGACGGAACATGCGACCTAAGAAAGGCAGGTCACCTAAGAAAGGCACTTTATCAACCGATTTGGTTTGCGTATTAGAGAATACACCACCAATGACAATAGTTTCACCATCGGAGACCAAAACGTTAGCGTTGACCTCATTCTTTTTGATGGGTGGCACGCCATCTAAAGCATTGGCAAAGTCTGGCTCATCCTTAGTTACCTTCACATCCATGATAATGCGGTTATCTGGAGTGATTTGCGGGGTAACTTCAAGTGAAAGCGCAGCTTCTTTAAAGGAGGTACTGGTTGCACCACTGGAGCTGGCTTCTTGGTATGGAATCTCAGCACCTTTTAAGATTTTTGCGGTTTCTTTATCTGAAGTAACCACTTTAGGCTGGGAAACTACCTCACCGTTTCCGGTTTTTTCCATAGCCGACAACTGCAAGTCTAAAATTGCATGATTGGAGAGGAAACCAATACCCAATCCAGAAGTTGAATTGCTCGCGCCTAAGTCAACAAAAGGACTACCGGCACCATCTTGCCCCGTTGCCGTCCAGTTACCGCTGCCAGTGCTTAAAGCACCACCCCAACGCACACCTAAGCTTTTGCTGTAATCAACGTTGGCTTCGACAATGCGCGCTTCAATCATCACCTGACGCACAGGAATATCCAGCTGAGCAACCACTCGGCGAAGTTCATCCAGCTGCTCTTGGGTCTGATAAGCAATAATGCTGTTGGTACGATCGTCCACAGTGACTGAACCACGCTGATCACCATTACCACTGGTCACTGACTGGAATAAAGCAGCAATTTGCGAGGCCTTAGCATAGTTCACTTGGATCAGCTCGCGACGTAGCGGCGCCAGCTCAGCAATTTGCTTCTGTACTTCCATTTCTTGACGTTCACGGGCAGCAATTTCATCTGCCGGCGCAACCAGAAGCACATTACCGATTTTACGCTTATCGAGCCCCTGAGTTTGCAGCACTAAATCCAAGGCCTGATCCCAAGGCACATTCTGCAGGCGCAAAGTAATATTGCCTTGCACGGTATCACTGGCCACTAAGTTTAAGTCGGTAAAGTCAGCAATTAATTGCAGCACCGAACGCACATCAATGTCTTGGAAGTTTAACGACAGTTTCTCACCCGAATAAGCAAAACGTTCAGCATTGCGCTGCTCTATTTGCTCTTGCGTAACCGGCTTCACACTGATGGTTAATTGGTCATCTGTTTGATAGGCCAAGTAATCATAAATACCGGTCGGCTCAATCACAATGGACACATCGCCATTGGACTCGCTGGCATTTACAAACTGCACTGGCGTGGCAAAATCTTTCACATCCAAACGCACACGTAACGCTTCAGGCAATGCTGACTTAGCAAAGGTGAGACGAATTTTACCACCTTGGTCCTGAATATCTGGCGTGTTGGTTGGATCGTTAAGTGAAATAACTACATTACCTTCACCTTGCTCACCACGCTGGAAATCAACATTGCTAATGCCACGCGGCTTAGCCACATATGGTTTAACAATAGGGGTATTTGCCACCGGCTCAGAAGCGCTGACACCCTCACCCACTACAACATATAAGTCCTTGCCATCAGCTCGGGTACTGTACGGTGCAAGGTTGGTCATGTTAATGATTAAACGGGTACGATCTTGCGCTTCAACAATGCTAACACTACGCGCATTACCTGCCCCTAGCTCACGGTTTTTAGTACCGAGCTTATTTTTCACTCCTGGCAAATCTAAAGCGATACGCGCAGGTTGCTCAATGGTATAGCCTCGCGGGGCAGTGACTGGCTCATCGAAAGATAATTTAAGTTCAATTTTATCACCCGGTAACGCTGCAACATCAAGTCCTTGCAGGTTAGCGGCGAGCAATGCTGGGGCAAATACAGCAGCCAGCAAAGTTATACCCATACGAGAAATTTTTGTTTTCATTTTCCAATTCCGTTGTGCTTTCCAATAGTCAATTTTCATAGCCAGCCCCACTCAAGAGCGTTCCTGCAAAGCCAGAGTGCGCGGCCGTTCTAACCAGCCACCATCGCCATCAGAAACAATTTCGATTACTTCAATACCTGAAGGAGTAATCGCCGTTACCCGCCCGTGGTTGCCACCTAGGTAGTCGCCTAAGCGCACCCGGTGTACACCATCCCCACCACGAATCAAGGCATAAGAGCCTGCATCATTTGAAAGTGTCCCCACCATGACAAAGCTTTCAATATTAAAACCTTCAAGGAACTGCTTAACGCGAGTTTCATCTGGCTTAATATCCTTGTCGCCTTTCTCACGACTGCTCAACTCTATTTTTATCGGTGGCTGGAACGGACTGCGCAAGGCTGCAGCCATATAAGTAAAGGGTTCATACACAACTTCTTTGGGCATGGGTTCAATGGCCCCTTTCGGCCGCGCTCGAACTTCATCCATAAAAGCCTGCAAGTCAGAGAAACTATTGGATGAGTCACAGCCCGCTAACCCCATAGCTAGAAGTGCCACTAAGAGATAATGAGAGCGCTTCATTTCTTCGCTCCTTGATCATTGTAACGGTAGGTTTTTACCAGGATATTCATAGCCAGTTTAGAACTGTTGCCTGCGGTCACCGGCTTAATAGAGAAATCGTGCAAAGTCACAATACGCGGCATACCGGCCACCGCACTGACAAAGGTGGCTAAGTCATGATAACTGCCAAGCACTTTAACCTGGATCGGCAACTCAATATAAAAGGGCTGCGTGACCTCTGGTAATAGCTTGATTTCCTCAAACTCTAGACCAGAGTTTAAGCCAGCGCTGGTGATATCCTCTAACAAACCCGGCACTTCGGTATCACTGGGCAGCTGCCGCAAGAGCGCTTCAAAAGAGGCCTCCATCAACTGCATCTGCTCTTTGTACTCTTCCAAGTTAGCCGCTTGTCGCACCTTTACCGTGAACTGCTCCTTTAAGGTAGTTTCCTCTTGTCGGGTGCGCTCCAAACTGTCTTGCAAGTCGGTTAAGTGCATGAAATAACCCAGCGCTAAAACAACCACCAGAACTATTAAGCAAGCTAATGCACGGACCGCCGCAGGCCAAGAGCCAATATTATTGAGGTCCAGCTCAGCAAAATCGACCTTGCCTAAGCTTTTAAAAGAGTCGACTAAACTCATTTCTGACCTCCTGTCTTACTTTCATCACTTGGCACTGTCTGCTGCACAGTCAGCTTAAAAGTATTTCTCTGATCGAGTTTATCTGCACTCTCTGCCGTCACCGACGTCAGATTAGGTGCTGCCAACCATTCGGAGTCATCATGATTACGCATTAAGCTGGAAACCAAGTTATTTGACTCGGCTGCCCCCTCAATGGAAATTGATTTGCCTACCATTTTTAAATCTGTGAAATGTACGCCATCTGGCAAAGTACGCACTAACTGATCAAAGACGCGTGCTGCAATCGGGCGATTACCCTGCAGGTCCTGAATAATTTTCATACGCTCAACCAATTGCTGACGTCGGGTTTTAAGTTCACTGATTTCTTTGATTCGCGCATCTAGCGCTGATATCTCTTTACGAACAAACTCATTGCGAGCATTTTGCTGGGTAATGGCTGCATTGAGGTATTGATCCGCTAAAAAGACCACGCCTCCTGCAACAATAAGCACACCAACCAAAGTGACTAAAAATCGCTGTTTGCGCTCTTCGCGCAACTGTTCGCGCCAAGGCAGTAAGTTGATGCGTGCCATCAGTCAAAACTCCTCATTGCTAAACCACAAGCAATCATCAACGACGGAGCATCACTTGCCAGTGCCCCTGCGCTGACTTTACTGCTTAACGTCATATTCGCAAATGGGTTAGCCACTAGAGTTGGCGTACCAATTTTCTGCTGCACCAGTTGGTCAAGGCCAATAATAGAAGAAGTGCCACCAGCCAAGACGATATAGTCAACGTCGCTGTACTGTCCCGCAGCAAAAAAGAACTGTAAAGAACGTGATACCTGCTGAACCACCGCATCCTTAAATGGGTTCAATACTTCAGTCTCATAGTCATCTGGCAAGCCACCTTGCTTTTTAGCCAAACCCGCCTCTTCAACAGTCAAGCCATAGCGCCGCTGAATCTCTTCAGTCAATTGCTTGCCACCAAACATTTGCTCACGGGTATAGATCGTTTGGCCATTGTGCAAAACGCTAAGGGTCATCATAGTTGCGCCAATATCGACCACAGCGACAGTGAGCTCTTCTTCACCGTCGCCCAGCTGCTCAGCCAGCAAACTATATGCCCGCTCCAGTGCGTAAGCCTCAATCTCCACAACCTTGGCAGTCAGCCCAGCCAAACCCAAAGCAGCCTCGCGTACTTCAACGTTTTCTTTACGGCAAGCAGCCAGTAAAACATTCACCCGATCACTGCTGCGCGCAGCAGGCCCCTGCACCTCAAAGTCAATTGCGACTTCTTCTAGTGGATATGGAATGTATTGGTCTGCCTCTATTTTCAACTGGTTTTCCAACTCATCGTCAGACAGCCCAGCATCCATTTCAATGGTCTTTGTAATAACGGCAGAGCCCGCAACAGCAACAGCAACCTGTTTAACCCCTGTGCGCGCTTTGGTTACCAGGCGAGAAATGACTTGCCCGACCATTTCCAGTTCAGCAATATTTTTTTCCACAATTGCATTAGGTGGGAGCGGCTCAACAGCATACGCCTCTACTTTATAGCGGCTACCTGAGCGGCTCAGCTCTATGAGTTTGACTGAAGTCGAACTTATATCGATCCCCAGTAGCGTATTCGCTTTCTTTTTGAATAACCCTAGCACGACCGAATTCCTATCAGCACCCGTCACTTACGTACGGCTTTTATTTCTTTTCACACTTAAAGAGAGTTTTAATAAGACAGCCTAAATAGCTTCTCTTGCTTAAAAACGCTTATAATGCGCCCAGTTTTATTATATGACTCTGTAATCCCCACACCCCTTAACTTTTCGGGAATCCAATAGCCTTGATGCACTTGCTGAAATTCCTCTTTGCCACCCTTACTGCTGTAGTTTGTGGACTTGCACTTAGCTTAAGCGGTGCTTTTTTATACTTAAGTCCCAACTTACCGTCTGTCGAATCCTTACGCAGTATAGAACTACAGATTCCTTTGCGGGTCTATAGCAATGATGAAAAGTTAATCGCTGAGTTTGGAGAAATGAGACGCTCTCCTATTTTATTCAACGATATCCCTGAAAACTTCATTCATGCACTGCTGGCCGCAGAGGATGACAATTTCGCCAACCATTATGGCGTAGATCCTGGCAGTTTAGTGCGAGCTGCTGCTCAAATTTTGAAGACAGGCCGCATTCAAACCGGTGGTAGCACCATCACCATGCAAGTGGCCAAGAATTTTTTCCTTTCTAGCGAGCGTAGTTTCTCACGTAAAGCCAATGAAATCTTATTAGCCTTACAAATTGAGCGTGAATTAACTAAAGACGAGATTCTAGAGCTTTATATCAACAAAATATACCTCGGCCATCGCGCTTACGGAATTGAGGCGGCCTCGCA
>JAAYTE010000240.1 GCA_012518175.1 Gammaproteobacteria bacterium
TATTGTCGCCGGCATTGTTGCCATGCAGTTATAAACTAAAGCGCGCGGCTGACAAACGGTTTCGTCGTTGCTTTATGTTCCAGTTACCACCTCTTAAAGCGGCAAGCTCTTGCCGCTTTTTTTGTGCCTGAGCACTTTAGCTCCGCTCGCGCCTTGTTTTAGTTGGCACAGTCTTTGCTTTAATCCTTATACATAGCTACGGGCGTCAATTGCCCACCGCGGAGGATTATCCATGGACAAGATGCTGTATATCTCCATGACTGGCGCGAGCCAGAACACACAAGCCTTACAAGCCCATGCCAACAACTTGGCGAACGTGTCTACCAGTGGCTTTAAGCGTGACTTCGAACAAGCGCGCTCAATGCCTATGTTTGGTGATGGCTTACCTGCTCGCGCTTATGCGTTAACTGAGCGTCCCGGTACAGACTTTACTGCCGGTACCTTACAAGAAACTGGGCGCGACCTGGATGTGGCAGCCATTGGTGATGCTTGGTTGGCGGTGCAATCCGCTGACGGCACAGAAGCCTATGTGCGCACTGGCAGTCTGCAGGTGGATAGCTTGGGCATGTTGCGCACTGCTGCCGGGCTGCCAGTTTTGGGGAATGCCGGCCCTATTGCTGTGCCGCCCGAGCAGAAAATTGAAATTGGCCAAGACGGTACCATCAGTATTCGAGCCTTGGGTGAAGCGCCCAGCGTTATGGCTGAAGTAGACCGGCTTAAACTGGTTCTGCCGGATCCTAAGCAGTTAGAGAAGGGGGCTGATGGTTTAGTCCGCGCCCGTGATGGACTGCCATTTGCGGCGGATGCCAATGCCCGTGTGACTTCAGGCTTTACCGAATCCAGTAACGTCAATGCCGTTGAAGAAATGACTGCAATGCTGGCCTTATCACGACAATTTGAGCTGCAAGTGAAAATGATGCGCACCGCTGAGGATAATTCCTCCGCAGTGGCACGGATCATGCAGTTAAGTTAGTCATCTAGCCAATTAGGCATTGCAGCGTCATAAACTCGACGCTCGAGGAGAAAAACCATGCTTCCAGCACTTTGGGTCGCAAAAACAGGTTTATCCGCACAGGACATGAACCTCACGACCATCTCTAACAACTTAGCCAACGTTTCGACCACAGGTTTTAAACGTGATCGTGCTGAGTTTGAAGACTTGCTCTATCAAATCCGCCGTCAACCCGGTGGACAATCCAGCCAAGACAGCGAGCTACCAAGCGGTTTGCAGCTGGGTACGGGGGTGCGCATTGTTGGCACGCAGAAAATCTTTACCGCAGGTAGCTTACAAACCACTGAGCAACCTTTGGATATGGCGATTAACGGTCGCGGTTTTTTCCAAGTATTGATGCCCGATGGCACTGTGTCGTATACCCGCGATGGTAGTTTTCACTTGAGCTCAGATGGTCAAGTGGTGACCTCCAGTGGTTTCGCCATTGAACCGGCCATTATGCTGCCGCCAGAAGTGCGCACCTTTACTGTAGGTGAAGATGGCACAGCAACAGTGACCACTGCCGGTAATCCGCAGCCACAAATTGTTGGCAATATTCAAATCACAGACTTCGTCAATCCAGCGGGTTTAGAAGCCATTGGTAATAACCTATTCCTGGAAACTGCTGCCAGTGGTGCGCCGCAAGACGGAACTCCTGGGCTCAATGGTTTGGGTACTGTGCTACAAAATACGTTGGAAAACTCTAACGTCAGTGTGGTTGAGGAATTGGTGAACATGATCACCACGCAGCGCGCTTATGAAATGAACTCAAAAGTCATTTCTACCGCGGATCAAATGCTGTCCTTTATCACTCA
>JAAYTE010000241.1 GCA_012518175.1 Gammaproteobacteria bacterium
ACATTTTAGATAATCCTATTAAAAGTGTTTATTTCAAGGTTAAGGATTGTCGAGCGTGTCCGTAGTCACCAGTAAACCAGTGAGACTCTATAAAACTCCAGTGCCTCAATCGTTATGCAAAGCTATTCTTGAGATTCCTTAATTGCTGCTAATGATAGGCTCATGCACTGAATATGTAAAGAGTACTAGTTGTAAGAGGCTGTGAATTGTGAATTGTGAATTGTGAGTTTGTGCACATATTTATATATTTTTCCATTGTTATCAGGTTGATTTGTTTTCTTTGACCACATATTGAGCAAGGTTTATATAGTGAATCAGTTTGCTATTTATTTATATGTTGTTTCTATTTGAAAGTTGACTCTAAGTATATGTAAGTGCAGTCGGCACAGTTTTGTGAGTGTGCTAGGGAGCACTGCATTGTGCAGCTTAGGCATTGCTTTGCTGACGTGGCGGCTGGAGAGCGGTAGAATGAGGCCAGTTATTTTTAATAATAAACAATCCTTTTTCGTTGGAGTTTTGCATGCACACGTTTCGCCTTATTATTGCTTGCCCTGACCGGGTTGGTATTGTCGCCAAAGTCAGTAACTTTTTAGCGACCTATAACGGCTGGATTCATCAAGCAAGCCATCACTCGGATGAGCAGAGCGGTTGGTTTTTTATGCGCCATGAAATTCGCGCGGAGTCATTGCCATTCGATTTAGAAGGCTTCAAGCAGGCGTTTACTCCCATTGCCAATGAGTTCTCCATGACTTGGCAGGTCACCGACTCAGCGGTTAAAAAGCGTGTGGTATTAATGGCCAGCCGCGAATCGCATTGCTTGGCCGACCTTCTGCACCGTTGGCACCGCAATGAGCTGGATTGTGAGATTCCTTGCGTGATTGCTAATCACGATGACTTGCGCAGTATGGTCGAGTGGCACGGAATCCCATTTTTCCATGTGCCAGTGGATCCTAAAGATAAGGAGCCAGCCTTTGCTGAGGTGAGTCGCTTAATTGATGAACATGAAGCAGATTGTGTGGTGTTGGCCCGCTATATGCAGATTCTGCCGCCTGATTTGTGTCAGAAATATCATGGTCGAGTGATTAATATCCATCACAGTTTCTTGCCGTCGTTTGTCGGTGCTAAGCCTTACCATCAAGCAGCTTTGCGTGGCGTTAAACTCATTGGTGCGACTTGCCACTATGTGACTGAAGAGCTGGATGCGGGACCTATTATTGAGCAAGATGTGGTACGTGTGAGCCACCGTGACCGAGTTGAAGATATGGTGCGCAACGGTAAGGACGTGGAGAAAATGGCCTTAGCGAGAGGTTTGCGCTACCACTTACAGGATCGAGTGTTGATTCACGATAATAAAACTGTGGTGTTTGACTGATTCGGCAGCTATTCGCCGTAGCAGCAGGCTGCATTGCAATTGTTTGCGTACTATTGCACAAGTAGAAATTGAACGTGGAGGGCGATGAGGTGAGTAATGATGAAGATCAGCAGCAGCTAGCCCTCCAAGCAACTGTGCAGCCAGTGCCAACCTTAGGTGAGGGGTGTCTTAGTCGGTTTGATCCTGAAGCTCTGAATCCAGAGCAGGGCGCTGATTTTTCTGCAGCAGAGCAGTTGCGACGCCAATTGCTTGCTCCGTATAGCGGGTCGCAAGCGGATGAGTAATAGCGCTGCAGGTTAGGCTATTGCCGCCGCAGTCCGCTGTTTAAAGTGGACTGCGGCGGCCTCTTCTAAAGTATAAATGTGCAGGCTTCACTGCAGCATTTTCTTAATTGCTTGCTCTTCGCTGATTAACACTTGCTGGCGCGCATCAATGCGCGAAGCCAGCGGGAAGTTATTGCTGGCTCGGCGTTTGGCGTAGTCCAGTTGTTCGATGGCTTGAGTGTAGTCACCAACTCGAGCAAAGTACTCTGCGCGGGCCTCATGCAAACCGATGATGTTGTTGGCTAAGCCGCGAATTTCAGCCACTTCAAACCAAATGTCGGGATCATTTGGCCGCAACTTAAGAAGCTGGTTAATGGTTTTTTCTGCACCAGCGATATCTTTTTGGCGCAGCTGTATTTCATACTTGGCGCTGAGCAATGGAAAATTTTTTGGGTGACGTTGCAGTAAAGCATCAACGCGCTTATTTGCTTGATTAAATTGCCGCTTGCTGAGCTCTATATCAACCCCAGCGAGATTATAAATAATGCTGTCGGGTGATTTTTTCAGCAAAACATCTAAATTGGTGCGTGCTTCATCCAGTTGACCGCTGCGGGTTAAGGCCAGCACTAATCCATAGCGAGCGGCGTCGGAGCTGGGGTCGTCACTGAGCATGCTACGAAAACGCTTGAGTGCTAAGCCAGAAGTGTCTTCGAAAGTCAGCTGCACGCGGGCGCGGATCAGCTGGTAGTAAAGGCTGTCGAGAATACCCTGGTCGTCATACTGCTCGGCGCGGTTGCGGGTGTCAGCTATCCTTGATTCAGAGATCGGGTGCGTCAGTAAAAACTCAGGGGGCATGCGGTCGTAGCGGTATTGACGCATTAAGCGTTCGAACATGCTAGGCATGGCCCGTGGATTAAAACCGGCTTTCTGCAGATTGACTAAGCCAATGCGGTCGGCCTCTTGCTCATTTTGCCGAGAAAAGCGGCGTTGCTCTTGAATGGCAGCAGCTTGGGTGGAGGCAATGGCAGCAATACCAAGGTCACCACCACCGGCTGCAGCTGCAACAATCCCCGCCAGCATTGCTGCCATGATGGGGACCTGCATACGCTTTTGCGCTTCTAGGCCGCGGGCAAAGTGCCGTTGTGATAAGTGCGCCAATTCGTGGGCCATGACTGAGGCGTATTCTGCTTCGGTTTGTGCGTGCAGTAGGAGGCCGCCGTTTACACCAATAATACCGCCCGGCGCAGCAAACGCGTTCAACTGCGGGCTGGCGAGAATAATAAACTCAAGGCGCCGGTCATTGAGCTGGCTAGACTCAGCCAAGCGGTAGACGCTTCTTTCTACGTAGTCTTTAAGTAGTGGGTCTTCGAGCTGGCGTACTTGGCCGCGTAAGATACTTAACCAGGCGCGCCCCAGTTGGTGTTCTTTTTCTGGAGAAACAATCGCAGAACTGGAGTCGCCCAGCGAGGGTAAATCGCTGGCGAGTACAGGGGGGCTGAGCAGGCAAGCTAGCAGCAATAAAGCTGGGCGGAAGAACGTCATAGCACTCTCTTTGCAGGTTAAGCAGGCACTTAAGTTACAATGCGCAGGGTATGTGAGCAAGGGCAGCCAGTAAAATGACTGTCGGCCCATGGTAGACCTTAGCTCATGGGCAATCTTGGTTATTAAAATAGGGGTGTTATGAGTACGCAAAATATAGCGCATGATGTGGAGCTGGATGCCTGTGGCTTGGCTTGTCCAATGCCATTGTTGAAGGCCAAGTTGGCACTCAATGAAATGGCTGTAGGAGCTGTGCTAAAAGTCTTGGCTACGGATGCTGGCTCCCAGCGTGACTTTCGATCTTTTGCGAAGCTGGCCGGTCACAGTCTGCTGCAAGAAAAGGTTGAGCAGACTGTGTTTATTTATTGGTTGCGTAAAGAGTGCTGAGTCCGCTTTTAACTGCCGGCGTTTAGCTCTTGGGCGACACGCAAAACTTCCGCGGCGTGATCTTTGACTTTTACTTTGCGCCATTCGTGGCGTAAGACGCCGTTTTTATCAATTAAAAACGTACTACGTTCAATGCCTAGGTGCTCTTTGCCGTAGAGTTTTTTTAACTTAATAACGTCGAACTGTTTGCAGAGTGTTTCCTCGGGATCACTGATCAGTTCAAATGGAAACTCATGTTTGGCTTTAAAGTTTTCATGGGTGCGCATGCTGTCCCGAGAAACACCAAAAATAAGAGTGTTGGCGGCGGCAAACTGATCATGTAAGTCACGAAAGTCTTGGCTTTCAGTGGTGCAGCCAGGTGTATTGTCTTTTGGATAAAAGTACAAGACGATTTGCTGCCCAGCTAAAGCGCTTAACTCCACCTCAGTATTGCTGGTTGCTGCTGCGGTGAAGTTAGTAACAGGTTGGTTGAGCATAATAAATCCTCGAGATTAAGGTATTTGCGGACGCCAAGGTTCAATGAGTGCATCTAAGTTGAGGGCGTCGGCGAAATCTAAAAACTGATCGCGTAACCAGTTGATTTGAGTGCTGGCTAGCAGGGTTACGGTAATCGTAGCATTGAGCATGGTGGTATTGGTCTGTGGTGCTTGAAAGGTGTCGTAGGTGATGTTTTCTAAGCCTATGTCATGGTCGGCAAAAAACTGACACAACTCGGCAAGAATATCCGGTCGATATAAAGCGCTCACATAAACAATATAGGGCAGAGCCTGCGGGCGAGTTTCTTCGTCCTCACTGCGAGTGTGTGTAAGCTGCAGTTTGTGGCGCTTAGCCAAACTTGGCAGACTGCTTTCTAGGCGTGCTAATGCGTCCCAGGTGCCGCCGGCTTGAACGATGAGTACGCTGTAGTGTCCATGACGTGTTAAACGGCTGCTGACAACAGAGCAGCGGTTTTCTTGGCAGGCACGGCAAATGACATTGGTCAGTTCCAGTGGATCACTGCCCATTGCACTGATGAGTACATATTGTTCACGTAAGGGTAAGACAGACATTAAGCATTCCAGACAGTTGGTTTTAGCGTGTTTTACGCCTTTAAGCACACTAGAGTAACGAAAAGATAGAGCAAGTGGAATGCTCAAAGACGCGAGCAGTGCTTGTGCAAGGTGAAAGGCATCAGTAACATTACTGCTCTAGTATATTTCTATTATTTTTTGGCAGGAGCGGTTGCATGATTTCGGGCAGTATGGTCGCAATAGTCACGCCCATGGATGCGCAAGGCGCACTTGATTGGCAAGCATTAACGAAGCTTGTTGATTTTCATCTGCAAGAAGGAACCAGTGCCCTAGTTGTTGTGGGTACTACAGGTGAGTCCGCTACTTTGAATGTTGAAGAGCATGTGGAAGTGATTCGACGTGTTGTTGAGCAGGCTAATGGTCGTATTCCGGTGATTGCTGGGACGGGCGCGAACTGCACCCGTGAAGCAGTAGCTTTGACACGTAACGCACAGAAAGTAGGTGCTGATGCGTGCTTGCTGGTAACCCCTTATTACAACAAGCCAACGCAAGAAGGCTTATACCAACACTTTAAACACATTGCTGAGGCTGTCGCTATTCCACAGATTCTGTACAACGTCCCTGGGCGTACAGTGTGTGATATGCAAGCTGATACCGTAGTGCGTTTAGCCTCAATCGAAAATATTGTCGGTATCAAAGAAGCAACCGGTGATATTGCGCGAGCTAAAGATATTATTGCCCGTGTACCGAGTGATTTTTATGTCTACTCCGGTGATGATGCAACAGCCTACGAGTTGATGCTAGCTGGTGGTAAAGGCAATATTTCGGTGACGGCTAACATCGCTCCACGTGCAATGCAGGAACTTTGTGTGGCAGCAATGGCCGGTGATGCGGCGACTGCCAAAGCCTTGAATGATCAGTTGATGCCGCTGCATCAAAACTTATTTTTAGAGGCCAACCCAATTCCCGTTAAGTGGGCACTGTGCGAGATGGGCTTGATTCAACAAGGTATCCGCTTGCCATTGACCTGGTTCAGCGAGCAGTACCACGACACTTTACGCCAGGCCATGCGTCAGTCCGGCATTTTGAACTAAATCTGAGGTTTTAAAACGCATGAAGCGATTTGCAGGAATATGTTTGTTAGCAGTCACTGCTAGCAGCTTGACGGGATGTGGTTGGTTATGGGGTAAAGAGGGTTATTTCCGTGATCGCGGCGGTGACTACCTAGAGGCACGTCCAACACCTGTAATGCAGACACCGGAACATGCGCAGGTCAAGCACCTTGATCCTTTGCTACCTATTCCGCACCGTATCGCTTCTATCGAGTCGGCTGAGAATAGCGCAGTGCCGCGTCCGCAGCCTTTGCCAACCAGTGCGTTTACTGGAGACTTCAGTATTCAAAAAAGCGGTCCGCTCAGTTGGGTGGTCGCACAGCGTATTCCTGCCCAAGTTTGGCCAGTTGCACAGCAGTTCTTTGAAGACCATGGCTTTAAAATCGCTGCTGAGCGTCCACATTTAGGCGAGTTTGTAACCCAGTGGCAAGCACCTAGCGAGCTTGATCCAAGTTTAGCTCGACAAGTTTGGGGCAGTGCTACGGGCAATCAGCAAACGCGTTTTCGTGTGCGTATTGAGCCGGGTGTGCAACGCAATAGCAGTGAAGTCTTTATTGACCAAGCACAGCGTGGCTCTGCCACAGCATCTAATGCAGCTTGGACGGATAACAGCACCACAGGCGTTGAGGCCGGAGCGCTACTTGGCGAGTTAAATGATTACCTGACCCAGCGCAATGAGAAAGGTGACTCCTTCTCATTGCTAGCCAGCCAAACCTACGATACGCCTAAGCGTGTGGCCTTAATTGATGGCGGCAACGGCATTAAAGTGCTGCGCCTCGATGCCACCTTTGATCGTGCTTGGTCCAGTGTTGGACGGGCGTTAAGTGGCGCTGATATTCAAGTGGATGACTTAAACCGCAGTACTGGGTTGTACTACATCGACTTGGCACAAAAGGCTAAAAAAGATGAGCCAGGTTTCTTTAAACGCTTATTTAGCGCAAAAAAGAAAGCTGCTGAAACAGCGAGCACGGAACGTTACATTGTGCGTTTGACGGCTATTAACCAACAGGTTTTTGTCAGTGTCGAGCGCAACCTTGATACCTTGGCGCCGGCTGAGGTCACCGAGCGTATTTTAGAGAAGATTCGCAGCAATCTAGACTAATCCATTGCCCCTCAATAACACAGCAGGCGAAACTTAGATTTCGCCTGCTGTGTTTCCAACCTTAGGAAATTTGCAATGAGCAACCAGCCTCAACTGAGCTTGAAGAAACTTTACTCAGGCAAAGTGCGTGATCTGTATGAAATTGATGCAAAGCGCATGTTAATGGTCGCAAGCGACCGCATTTCAGCGTTTGATGTTATTTTAGAGCAGCCAATCCCCGAGAAAGGAAAAATCCTCACGGAAATTTCTAATTTTTGGTTTA
Organism: Gammaproteobacteria bacterium; assembly: GCA_012518175.1. GTDB lineage: Bacteria > Pseudomonadota > Gammaproteobacteria > Pseudomonadales > Pseudomonadaceae > Denitrificimonas. The sequence goes on from JAAYTE010000241.1 coordinate 7,048, forward strand.
GCAAGCTTGCGCACTTAGTGCCGAATCATTTTACTGGCGATCAAGTCCGTGATGTGGTTAGTGCTGATGAATTAGCCTTAGTGGAAGGCCGTGCTGTGGTTGCTAAGCGCCTGAAGCCAGTGGCGATTGAGGCCATTGTTCGCGGCTACTTGGTCGGTACTGGCTGGAAAGAGTATCAGCGCAGCGGCACCGTCTGTGGCATTGAGTTGCCAGCGGGTTTGCAAGAAGCACAGCAGTTACCCGAACCCATTTTTACCCCATCGACAAAAGCAGAAGTGGGTGATCATGATGAAAATATCAGTTTTTCCCAGTGCATCGAAATCATTGGTGAAGAGCTTGCTGTGCAGGTGCGTGATGTGTCTATTGCACTGTATAAAGCAGCAGTTGAGTATGCGGCAACGCGCGGCATTATTATTGCCGATACTAAGTTTGAGTTTGGCTTAGACGAAGACGGTACTTTAACGCTGATGGATGAGGTTTTAACACCTGACTCAAGTCGTTTCTGGCCTGCAGACAGCTATCAGGTTGGCAGTAATCCACCAAGTTTCGATAAGCAATTTGTTCGGGACTGGCTAGAGGCCAGTGGTTGGAATAAAGAGCCGCCAGCACCTGTTATTCCTGATGACGTTGCGCAAAAAACCGCAGATAAATACCGCGAAGCATTGTTGCGTCTGACGCAGTAAGTCGGTAGCTGTTTCACCCATTTGCCTTGCGTTTTAATTTTTGAGAAAGGTTGCTTCATGTCTGCATCATTTGTTCATTTACGTGTGCACAGCGAGTTTTCAGTGGTGGATGGCATTGTGCGCATCAAGCCGCTGATTAAAGCTGTAAGTGATGCAGGGATGCCCGCGGTTGCCGTAACAGACCAAAACAACATGAGTTCTTTGGTTAAGTTTTACACAGCAGCGCAAAAGGGCGCAGTGAAACCTATTGCAGGGGCAGATATCTGGCTGGCCAGTGCAGAAGAAGATGGCCCGCTAACGCGCATGACCTTGTTAGTCGTCAATCCCGAAGGTTACCGCAATCTCACTGAATTGATTTCACTGGGCTACACCCAAGGTCAGCACAATGGTTTGGTTGTTATTCAGCGTGAATGGGTTGTGCGCTTTGCTGCGGGACTAATTGCTTTATCTGGGGCGAAAGAGGGTGAGATTGGTTTAGCACTGTTGGCCGGTGAAACAGCTAAAGCTGAGCAATTGCTGGCGAGCTGGCAAGGGGTTTTTACTGATCGCTTTTATTTGGAGCTGCAACGCACCGAGCGCCCCAACGATGAAGAGCATGTGCATGCTGCAGTGGCGTTAGCTGCGCGCAGTGGTGTGCCTGTGGTTGCAACCAATGATGTGCGTTTTTTGCGTAAAGAAGACTTTGAAGCGCACGAAACACGGGTGTGCATCGGGGAGGGGCGAGCGTTAGATGACCCACGCCGGCAGCGGGTGTATTCCGAGCAGCAATATTTAAAAACGCCAGAAGAAATGGCTGAGTTGTTTGCCGATATCCCAGAAGCATTACGCAACAGCGTTGAGATTGCTAAGCGCTGTAATATCGAAGTGCAATTGGGTACGCACTTTTTGCCGGACTTCCCTGTGCCTGAGGGCATGACTATTGGTGAGTACCTCAGTCAAGTCTCTTTTGAAGGTTTAGAAGAGCGTCTGTCGGTTACTTTGCCTAAAGACACTCCAGATTACGCCGCAAAGCGCCAAGTGTATGACGATCGCCTCACCTTTGAGTTGAATATTATTAACCAGATGGGCTTTCCTGGTTACTTCTTGATCGTTATGGACTTTATCCACTGGGCGAAAAACAATGGCGTACCAGTGGGGCCGGGACGAGGTTCTGGGGCCGGTAGTTTAGTGGCGTATGTACTGCACATTACTAACATTGACCCCTTATTGTACGACCTGCTTTTTGAGCGCTTCCTGAACCCTGAGCGGGTTTCCATGCCTGACTTTGACGTGGACTTCTGCATGGATGGCCGCGATCGCGTGATTGACTATGTGGCTGATCGTTATGGGCGTGAGGCGGTCAGTCAAATTATTACCTTTGGTACTATGGCGGCGAAAGCTGTAGTGCGTGATGTGGCGCGGGTGCAAGGCAAAGCCTATGGCTTGGCTGATCGTCTGTCGAAAATGATTCCATTTGAGCCTGGCATGACTCTCGGTAAGGCCTTTGCCGCAGAGGAGGCCTTACGGGACTTCTTGGCGGTGGACGAAGAGGCTGCAGAAATTTGGGAGATGGCGCTCAAGCTTGAGGGAATTACCCGCGGTACCGGTAAACATGCCGGTGGTGTGGTGATTGCGCCAACCAAGCTAACGGATTTTTCGCCAGTTTCGTGCGATGAAGACGGTGAGGGGTTAGTCACACAGTTTGACAAGGATGATGTTGAGTCCGCTGGGCTGGTGAAGTTTGACTTCTTAGGCTTGCGCACCCTAACCATTATTAAATGGGCGTTGGAGAATATTAACCGCGACCGCGCCAAACTCAATGAGCCACCGCTGGACATTGATTTTATTCCGCTGGACGACAAGCCCACTTATCAAATGCTGCAGCGTGCAGAAACCACTGCGGTGTTCCAGCTTGAATCGCGCGGTATGAAAGAGCTGATCAAAAAGCTCAAGCCTGACTGCTTGGAAGACCTCATTGCTCTGGTTGCCTTATTCCGCCCCGGCCCTTTGCAATCGGGCATGGTTGACGACTTTATTAACCGTAAGCATGGTCGAGCAGAGCTGGCTTATCCGCACCCAGACTATCAATACGCAGGTTTGGAGCCTGTTCTAGAGCCCACTTACGGGATTATTCTCTATCAAGAACAGGTGATGCAGATTGCTCAGGTGATGGCTGGTTACTCCCTCGGTGAAGCAGATATGTTGCGCCGTGCTATGGGTAAAAAACAGCCGGAAGAAATGGCGCAGCAGCGCGGCGGTTTTATTGCGGGTTGTAAAAACAACAATATTGATGCTGATCTGGCCGGTAATATTTTTGACTTGGTTGAGAAATTTGCCGGTTACGGTTTTAACAAGTCGCACTCGGCAGCCTACGGTCTAGTCTCGTATCAAACCGCTTGGTTAAAGCAGCATTACCCGCCGCAATTTATGGCGGCAGTGTTGTCGGCGGATATGGATAACACCGATAAAGTGGTTATTCTGGTTGATGAATGCCGCAGTATGAAATTGCGCCTGGTCGCGCCGGATGTGAATCAGTCGGAATATAAGTTTACGGTCAATGATGAAGGGCATGTGGTTTACGGGCTTGGCGCGATTAAAGGTGTGGGTGAGGGGCCGGTAGAAGCCATTGTCAGTGCGCGCGGTAATCAGCCTTTTAAGGATCTATTCGATTTTTGTGCACGCATGGATCTCAAACGTATCAATAAGCGCACTCTGGATGCATTAGTGCGCAGCGGTGCCTTAGACCGTATGGGGCCGTATTTCTCTGAGCAGTTGGATGAATACCTGGCGGGTATTGACCGTAACCGCGCGGTGCTGTTGGCGGCGATGGAAGAGGCACTAAAAACTGCGGATCAAGCCGCGCGTAATCTAGAAAGCGGGCATATGGACTTGTTTGGCGATATTTTAGCTGAGCAAGAGGTGGATATTTATGCGCAATACCGCAATGCTCGCGAGCTGACCTTAAAAGAGCGCTTGAAAGGTGAAAAAGACACCCTAGGCTTGTACCTGACAGGCCACCCTATTGATGAGTATGAGGGTGAAGTGCGGCGTTTTGCGCGCCAGCGTCTGGTTGATTTGCGGCCATCCCGTGATACGCAAACTGTTGCTGGCTTAATTATCAGCTTGCGGGTAATGCGCAACAAAAAAGGCGATCGCATGGGCTTTATTGTCCTTGATGATCGCTCGGCGCGGGTTGAGGTGTCTTTGTTTTCTGAAGCTTTTAATCAGGCGCAAGCGCTATTGCAAACTGATGCTTTAGTGGTGGTGGAAGGCGAAGTCAGTCATGATGACTTCTCAGGTGGTTTGCGTGTACGGGCCAAGCGTGTGATGAGTCTTGAAGAGGCACGCACCGGTTTAGCAGAAAGTTTACGCTTGAATGTGTCTGTGACAGACTTAAGTCGTGACAGCTTAGCGCGGCTAAAAGCATTACTATTGCAATATAAAGGCCAATGCCCGCTGACGGTGAACTATAACGGTGGCAGTGCTAAAGCACTTTTAGAGTTTTCCAGTGACTGGCAAATTGAGCCAACAGACGATCTTATTCAGGCATTACGTGACCTATTTGGTCGTGATAACGTCTTTTTGCATTATCGTTAGTATCAGTGCGTCGACTTGATGCCGAGCCTGTAGAGGCTCTACGCGATAAAATATTTGGTGATTTACGCACTGCTATTGCGTAAATCTTTAACATTGCAGCACGGCCTGACCGCCGTAACAGAAAAATGGATGCCCCTGATGAACCCTAGTTTTTTGGATTTTGAACAGCCCATTGCCGATCTTCAGGCGAAAATTGAAGAGTTACGATTGGTAGGTAATGACAACGATTTAAATATTGGCGATGAGGTTTCGCGCCTGCAGGAAAAAAGTAACTCACTGACCAAGAGTATTTTTTCTAACTTAACCAGCTGGCAGATTGCCCGCATGGCGCGCCATCCGCAGCGCCCTTACACGCTGGATTATATTGAGCATCTGTTTACTGAATTTGAAGAGCTGCATGGTGACCGTCACTTTGCGGATGATGCTGCTCTAGTGGGCGGCATTGCGCGCTTTAATGGTAAGCCAGTGATGGTGATTGGTCATCAAAAAGGCCGTGAAGTGCGTGAGAAAGTACGTCGCAACTTCGGTATGCCGCGCCCAGAAGGCTACCGCAAAGCCTGCCGTTTAATGGAGATGGCTGAGCGTTTTAAAATGCCAATTTTCACTTTTATTGATACACCAGGTGCTTACCCAGGTATTGATGCTGAAGAACGTGGCCAAAGTGAAGCCATTGCTTGGAATCTACGGGTGATGTCCCGTCTGAAAACACCAATTATTTCTACAGTGATTGGTGAGGGCGGTTCCGGTGGTGCTTTGGCGATTGGTGTCTGTGACCGTTTGAATATGCTGCAGTATTCCACTTATGCGGTGATTTCTCCGGAAGGCTGTGCCTCGATCTTATGGAAAACCTCTGACAAAGCTCCAGAAGCAGCAGAGGCTATGGGAATTACTGCTGAGCGTTTGCAAGGATTAAAAATTGTGGACCATGTGATTTCTGAGCCACTAGGTGGTGCGCACCGTGATGTGCCGAAAGTGGCTGAGACAATGCGTGAAGCCTTGGCTGAGCAGTTGGATGAGTTGCTCACTTTGGATACTGAAGAGCTCTTAGCGCGTCGCTATGAAAAGCTGATGGGCTTTGGTATCGCTTAACTGTTTTGCTGTGTTGCAGCTCTGGCGTATCCCAAGCATTGTTTTGAATACGCCTTGCAGCCTGATGTGCGAGGCTGTGCCTTATGTTAAATATCGAACAACACCTGCTAAAGACTCTCCAGCCTTGGCGTAACTGCTCAGCATTATGCGTAGCATTTTCCGGCGGTATGGACTCCACTGTGTTGCTGCATGCTTTGGCTCGGCTAGCGCAGCAGCATCACTTGCCTGAGTTGCGGGCCATTTATATACATCACGGCTTGCAAGAGGCTGCACAAACTTGGCCGGCACACTGCCAGAGTATTTGCGCGCAATTACAGATTCCTTTAGTGGTGCTTGAGGTGGATGTGGCAGCCTCTGCCAGTGTCGAGCAGGCGGCTAGAGTGGCGCGCTATGCCGCGTTTGAACAGCACTTGGCGCAAGATGAAGTATTGTTAATGGCGCAGCATCAGGATGATCAGGCTGAAACCTTACTGTTTCGTTTAATGCGTGGCACCGGTGTGGCAGGGCTGCGAGGCATTCCTGAAACCCGTGCCTTGCCCCGTGGGCAGGTGTTGCGGCCGCTCTTGGCTGTCAGTCATCAGCAGTTATTGGCATATGCACAGCAGCAGCAATTGTCTTGGATTGAAGATCCCAGCAATGCCACCGATGAGTTTGATCGCAACTATCTGCGCCGCCAAGTTATTCCCGCTTTGAAAACACGTTGGCCGGCTATGCAGCAAAGCCTGCAACGTACCGCCCAGCACATGGATGAAGCGCAGCAGTTATTAGATGAGCTGGCAAAAGAGGATTTGCTGCGCGTTGGTGTCGACCCTGCACAGCAGTGGTTTGATTTACCTTGTTTGTATATGGCTGGTCTGCGCGAGCTAAGCTTACTGCGGCAAAAAAACCTTTTACGTTATTGGCTCAGTCCTTTTACTTTGCTGCCAGATGCCGCGCATTGGGCCAGTTGGGAAACCTTACGTGATGCGCAGGACGATGCACAGCCAGTTTGGCAGTTGCACGATGGTGCGCTGCTACGCAGTCAAGATAAACTGTATTGGCTTACTGCATTCTGGTTGCAAGCGCCGCCGGATTTGGCTTTGACTATCACTGAGGCGGGTTGCTACGCCTTACCTGCTAACGGGTATTTACGGGTTGAGGGTGAGGTTCGTGCGCCATTGCAGGTGCGCTATCGACAGGGTGCTGAGCGTTTTTTTATTGCCGGTCGCGGACATCGAGATCTAAAGCGCTTATTGCAAGAGTGCGGAGTGCCAACTTTTTTGCGTGCACGTCTGCCCATTGTGTTTTTAGATCAGCAGCCTGTGGCTTTGGCGAACTTTCCAGCACTCAATCATCCTCAGCTACAAGGCTTAACGCTGACTTGGCATCCTCATGCGCTTCAGAGCTGTTAGATGTCGGGCATCACTTTAGCTGTTAGTTAAAGGGGCTAAAAAGGCGCTAAGAGGTGGCTTGCCTCATAAAACTTGTTTTTTAGTGTTTTCTTGGTTTGAGTCATAAACAGCTTTCGCGTAGACTGTTCTCCCGTCTATTAGTTGATTTGTGCAGGTGCTTAAATGCTCCTGCAGCGCTTGAATTTTAATTGCATTTTTTCAAGCACAGCTTTCAATGCTTATCTTCGGCGGCTTGCCGCTTAAACGCAGAATCCAGGGTTATTTATGACGCGCTACATCTTCGTCACAGGCGGTGTTGTTTCTTCATTGGGGAAGGGTATTGCCTCAGCATCATTGGCGGCTATTCTTGAGGCGCGTGGCTTAAAAGTCACCCTGCTAAAGCTCGACCCCTATATTAACGTTGATCCAGGGACCATGAGCCCGTTTCAGCATGGTGAGGTTTTTGTCACCCATGATGGTGCAGAAACTGACCTCGACCTAGGTCACTACGAACGTTTTGTGAACACCACCATGACGCAAAATAACAACTTCACCACCGGACGGGTGTATGAAGAAGTCTTGCGTCGTGAGCGCCGTGGTGATTACTTGGGCGCCACCATTCAAGTCATTCCACACATTACCGATGAGATTAAACGCCGCATCATTAAAGGTGCCGGTGATGCCGATGTGGCTATGGTAGAAATTGGTGGCACCGTGGGTGATATTGAATCGCAGCCCTTCCTTGAAGCAATTCGTCAATTGCGTGTAGAGGTGGGTGCCAAACGCGCTATGCTGATGCACTTAACCTTAGTGCCCTATATAGCTACTGCCGGTGAAACCAAAACCAAGCCCACACAGCACTCAGTTAAAGAGTTGCGCTCAATTGGTTTGCAGCCAGATGTCTTGGTTTGCCGCTCAGATCGCTCCATTGATGTATCTTCGCGCCGTAAAATTGCGTTGTTTACCAACGTCGAAGAGCGTGCAGTAGTCAGTTTGCCAGATGTGGACACTATTTATAAAATCCCCGGTATTTTGCACAGCCAAGGCTTAGATGACTTTGTCATGGAGCGCTTTGGCTTAGAGTGTGATGGCGCTGATTTATCTGAGTGGGATCGGGTGATTGATGCCAAGCTCAACCCTAAACAAGAAGTCACCATTGCCATGGTGGGTAAGTACATGGAATTGCTCGATGCGTATAAATCGCTGATCGAGGCAATGAGTCATGCCGGTATTGAGACACAGACTAAAGTTAAGCTGCGCTATATCGACTCTGAAGACATTGAGAACCAAGGTGTCGCGGTGCTTGAAGGTGTGGATGCGGTGCTGGTCCCGGGCGGCTTTGGTTTGCGTGGTGTTGAAGGTAAAATTCAAGCAGCGCAATATGCCCGTGAAAACAAAATCCCGTACCTGGGTATTTGCTTGGGTATGCAGGTTGCAGTGATTGAGTTTGCGCGCAATGTGTTGGGCTGGAGCGAAGCTAACTCCACAGAATTTGATAAAAACAGTCCCCACCCTGTGGTTGGATTGATTTCAGAGTGGCAAGATGCCGATGGCAGTGTTGAGCAGCGCACTGAAGATGCTGACATTGGCGGTACCATGCGTCTCGGTGCACAAGAGTGCCAGTTGCTTCCAGGTACTTTGGTGCATGCCAGCTATGGTAAAGACTCCATTGTTGAGCGTCATCGCCACCGTTATGAAGTCAATAACCAGCTGTTGCCGCAGTTGGAAGAGGCAGGGTTAAAAGTATCTGGCCGTTCTGAAGATGGCGCGTTGGTTGAAGTGGTTGAAGTCGCTGATCACCCGTGGTTTGTAGCCAGCCAATTCCATCCTGAATTCACCTCTACACCGCGTGGCGGACACCCGCTATTTAAGGGTTTTGTTGAGGCTGCATTAGCGTATAAGGCAGGTAAAGCATGAGTCAAAAAAACATTCGTGTCGCCGATATCGACATCGCCAATGACAAGCCATTCGTCTTGTTTGGCGGCATTAATGTCATTGAGTCCCGAGATTTAGCCATGCGCGCCTGTGAAGAGTACGTGCGGGTGACAGAAAAACTAGGGATTCCTTATGTGTTTAAAGCCAGTTTTGATAAAGCCAACCGCTCATCGATTAACTCGTTTCGTGGACCGGGCCTGGATGAAGGCTTAAAAGTATTTGAAGAGATCAAGCGCACTTTTAATGTACCAGTGATTACTGATGTGCATGAGCCTTACCAAGCGCAGCCGGTTGCTGAAGTGTGCGATATTATTCAGCTGCCAGCGTTCTTGTCGCGCCAGACCGACTTGGTTGTGGCCATGGCAAAAACCAATGCCGTGATTAACATCAAAAAAGCGCAGTTTTTAGCGCCCCATGAGATGCAGCATATCCTCACTAAATGTGAAGAAGCCGGTAATGATCAGTTGATTCTGTGTGAGCGTGGTTCAGCCTTTGGTTATAACAACCTAGTGGTGGATATGTTGGGCTTTGGCATCATGAAAGAGTTCAAGTACCCAGTCTTTTTTGATGTCACCCATTCATTGCAAACACCCGGTGGTCGTGCTGATTCAGCTGGTGGGCGTCGCGCACAGGTGACTGAGCTGGCTAAAGCAGGGATGAGTCAAGGCTTGGCGGGCTTGTTTTTAGAAGCACACCCAGATCCTGATCAAGCGAAGTGTGATGGTCCTTGCGCATTGCGTTTAGATAAGTTGGAACCGTTTTTAACTCAGCTCAAACAGCTGGATGATTTGATTAAAAGTTTCCCACCCATTGAAACAGCTTAAAATGCTGGTTTAATTTTAAGCTTGACTAAATAGATTATGGAGCGTGCAGAGTAATGGCAAAAATTATCGACATTAAAGGTCGTGAAGTCTTAGATTCCCGCGGCAACCCTACGGTTGAAGCCGATGTTATTTTGGCAAACGGTATCATTGGTAGTGCTTGTGCACCTTCAGGCGCTTCAACCGGTTCCCGTGAAGCATTAGAGCTGCGCGATGGCGATAAAAGCCGTTACATGGGTAAAGGCGTCCTTAAAGCAGTAGCCAATATCAACGGTGCAATCCGTGAGCTGTTATTGGGTACTGATGCGACTGATCAGGTTGCCCTGGACCGCGCTATGATCGAGCTTGATGGCACTGAAAACAAGGCAACTCTAGGCGCTAACGCAATCTTAGCCGTGTCTTTAGCAGCTGCTAAAGCGGCCGCGCAAGCCAAGGGTATGCCACTGTACGCACACATTGCTGAGCTCAATGGCACACCAGGGGTGTACTCCATGCCCGTTCCTATGATGAATATCATCAATGGTGGTGAGCATGCGGATAACAACGTCGATATCCAAGAGTTTATGATTCAGCCGGTTGGTGCAAAAACCTTTGCTGATGCGCTGCGTATGGGCACCGAAATTTTTCATCACCTTAAAGCTGTACTGCAAGAGCGTGGCTTAAGCACATCAGTGGGTGATGAGGGTGGCTTTGCCCCGAACTTGGCCTCTAATGAAGATGCACTAGGCGCCATTGCTGAGGCAGTAGCCAACGCCGGATACACCTTAGGTGATGATGTTACTTTAGCTTTAGACTGTGCTGCCAGTGAGTTCTATAAAGACGGTCAGTATGATTTAGCTGGCGAAGGTAAGAAGTTTGATGCGCAAGGCTTTACTGATTACTTGGCAGGTCTCACGGAGCGCTTCCCGATCATCTCGGTTGAAGATGGTATGGATGAGTCAGATTGGGCGGGCTGGAAACTACTGACCGATAAAATTGGTGAGAAAGTTCAGTTGGTGGGCGATGATTTATTTGTGACCAATACTAAAATTTTGCAACAAGGTATTGACACACAAACAGCCAACTCTATTCTGATTAAGTTCAACCAGATTGGTACTCTAACGGAAACTCTGGAAGCCATTCAAATGGCGAAGAAGGCTGGCTTTACTGCGGTTATTTCGCACCGCAGTGGTGAAACTGAAGACTCAACCATCGCTGACTTAGCTGTGGGTACTGCTGCAGGTCAAATTAAGACCGGTTCTTTATGCCGCTCTGATCGGGTTGCTAAGTACAACCAGCTGCTGCGCATTGAAGAGCAATTAGCAGGGCAAGCCCCTTACCGCGGGCGCGCAGAGTTTCGCGGTTAATATGCAACCTCTGTAAGCAGAGGGTGTCACTTATACTGTGATCTACAAGGGCAGCAATTTAAGCTGCCCTTTTTAATGGAATACCGCTATGAAAAAAGAACCTTACTGGTTGTTGGTTGTGCTGCTGGTGATGCTTGTTGGGCTGCAGTATCGACTCTGGTTGGGTGATGGTGGTGTTGCCCAAGGGGTGCAACTGAAACAGCAAATAGCTGAGCAAAATGCTGAAAATGAGCGTTTGTTTGAGCGCAATCGGGTGATGGATGCTGAAGTGATGGAACTCAAAAAAGGAATGGAAACCGTGGAAGAGCGTGCCCGTCATGAGCTGGGAATGGTCAAGGAAGGGGAAACCCTGTTCTTGCTGGCGGAATGAGTACGCCTTCTTTTTGGTTGGTTATCCCAGCTGCAGGAATCGGTAGCCGCATGCAGGCGGCTTGCCCCAAGCAATACTTAAAAGTTGCTGATAAAACGATTTTAGAGCTCACACTCAATTGTTTTCTACAACACCCAGGTTTGCGTGGTGCTGTCTTGGCTTTAGCTACGCATGATCATTGGTGGCCGCAATTGAGTTGTGCTGATAACCCATTGATAAGTACTGTGGAAGGTGGCGCAGAGCGAGCCAATTCGGTGCTGAATGCTTTGATGGCGCTTAGTGCTAGCGGAGCTGATAAAGATGATTGGGTACTGGTCCATGACGCTGCTAGGCCTTTATTAGAGCGCCCCGACTTGGATCGTTTATTAAGCACTCTGGCTCAGGATCCCGTGGGTGGTCTCTTGGCGGTTCCAGCGCGAGACACTTTAAAGCAGGTGACGGCAGACGGTCATGTTGTCACAACCATTGATCGCAGCGTGATTTGGCATGCGTTAACCCCACAAATGTTCCGTCTGGGGTTGTTGCAAGAAAACTTAACTGCGGCTTTGGCTGCAGGAGCAGCAGTTACTGATGAGTCATCAGCGCTGGAGTGGGGTGGTTATGCACCGCGAGTGGTAGAGGGTAGCGCTAATAATATCAAAATAACCCGCCCTGAAGATTTGCAGCTCTTGCAGACCTTGTTGGTCTCTGCGACTTAAGTAGCAGCCTATTGGTGCTTGGCAGTGTGAGAGAAGTCACCTTTCTATTGTGCCTGCCTCTATACACTTAAATGCTTGTTAACGGTGTCACACTACCGTATTTAGGTTTTGTTATAGTGACTCGTTCATGCACTGTCCTGTTTTTATCTGTATATAGCTGAGAGAAGCGATGCGCCTGCACAATAAGCCACAGATGGTTGAGGCCGTGATGTTCTTCACGGATCAAAAAATATTTAAGCAGATGCTATACCCAGAATTTGAGGCAGTGCTCGATGGCATGGTCAATATGCCAGAGTTTATTGATCAGCAAGTGCGTGCGGCTTACGTCTTAATTAATCCGCGTTTGCTGGTGCGCTCAGTGGTTTTTTTCTATATTGATTTTGATGAAAACGGCGCTGCAGATCCCAGCTGGAATATTCCCTTGCGGCATTTGGCGGAACGGTCAGGGCGTGGCCCAGACTTAGGTGCTGGGCCGATACGTTTGGCATGCCGCAGTCAATCCTCGGTACCTTGGCATCAGATGCATTTGTGGGACCCTGACTTATCCCCGCAAAGTAACCATCTGTTGATGTTGCGTGATGCTGTAAAAAATAACAGCTTAGGCTTGCTCTTTGATGAAAGCCCCGAGCAGTTTTTTGCCACAGAACAACTCAAAGTAGCCGCTGAAGAAGGCTGGGATTCCGCCTTTAAAATGGATACTAAGGCTCAAGCAGCTGGGCGCGAAAAAGACCTTGAGCAGCGGCAGAAAGCAGCGCAAATTATTAAGCAGCAGCGCTTGCGTATCAGTGTTTTAGAAACGCAGCATGAAGAGCAAGTCAGGCAGTTGCGGCAACACAGTCAAGCTGCTCTGGCAACTCAGCAGCAAAGTTATGCGCAGTTGCAACGCCAGTTGCAGCAACAAGTGCGCCTCAACAGTGAACTTAAGCAGCAACTCACCGAGCAGGCTGATAACCTGCAAGCCTTGCGCGCTGACTTGCAGGTACGCTTGCGCACCTTTGAACAGCATGAGCGAGAAGCAATGCAAGCCTTACGCGAACAGTTTGAACATGAGTTGCAGGCACGTATTGCTGTTGCAGTGGTTGAATATAAAGAGCAAGTGGCTATTCGTGATGTGGAGCTTGCCTACAAAGCAGAGCATGAGCAGCAGCTTAGCCAAGAAGTGGCGCAGTTAAAGGCGCAGTTACAAAAGCAAGCAGGGCAAAGCGGCGAGCAAATACTGGAGCGCTTAACCCGCTCTGGTGTGGTTTTTGTGGCTTGCCACCCTGGGGTGGGGCATATCACTATACCGCTGCAGGATATGGCGGCTTATCAGCAGGAACCTATGGGGTATGTGGCTAAAAAATGTGCCGTGAGTCAAGAGCAGTACAGCCACTGGCTCAGCCACTATGAAAACCCCGTGTGTTGCGCTAAGTTTGATGAACAAACCCGCTGTGGTTTACCGTTAGCCCGTGAAAGTAGTCCCGGTGCGTTTGTTGTTGGGGTTACCGATCGTTGCTCTAAGCATAAACGACTCTAGCTGCCCAGTGTGGTGCGCTACTGCCCTTAAGTGGCGTTTTTACAGGAGTATCCGAACGCATGAGTCATTACTTAAGCCCTGCACAAGTAAAGGGTTTTACGTCTTTAAATGCCTTGTCTGCTCAGCAATATGAGGCGCTACGCCCCCAGTTGGTTATTCAGCCATTTTTAGCCGGACAAATAGTCGTTGGTGCAGCACAGAGTATGCAAGTGCTGTGCTTCTTGGTATCGGGTGATTTGTTTTATCAACCCGCACAAGGGAGTGAGTTGTATATAGAGGCAGGCAGTACTGAAAGTCAGCATGCCTTGCCGGGCGATACCGCGCAGCCTTACACCTTAATTGCTGCAACAGATTGTGCAGTGGTGTTGCTTGAGCGTGAGCGTTTAGCGAGTTTTATGACGTGGCAACAGGCGTTGCAAGATGTGCTTTTGGAGTTAGAGGCAGAGGGCGAGGATATTGAGTGGTTATCCATCCTCTTGAGCAATCCTTTATTTTCCCGGGTGCCGGCCATTAATATTCGCCAAATGTTGCAGCGCTTAAACAGTTTAGAACTGGCGCAAGGCGCTAAGGTCTTGACGCAAGGTGAGCAGGGCGATCGTTGTTATTTTTTACGCAGTGGCAGTGCTCAAGTCACCCAGACGTTGGCGGGCGAAGAGCAAGTATTGGCCAACTTGTCAGAGGGTGCTTGTTTTGGCGAAGAGGCTTTACTCAGCGACTCACCGCGTAACGCCTCGGTTACTTTACTGGCAGATAGTCAGGTACTGTATTTAGAGCGCGCAGATTTTTTAGAGTTATTAAAAGCACCAATAACCCAAGAAGTGACTTTTGCGCAAGCAGGCCCCCTGTTGGCGCGCGGCGCGCAATGGTTAGATGTGCGCCGCTTAGATGAATATGAGCGTGGTCATGCAGCACAAGCATTGCATATGCCACTGGATCTATTGCGTTTGAAAGCGCGAATGCTGGATAAAGATACGGTGTATTTGTGCTACTGCGATAATGCCAAGCGCAGCCAAAGTGCAGTTTTTTTATTGACGCAGCTGGGTTTTCAAGCCTTTGCCTTACGTGGCGGGGTTAATGTGTTATCACAGATTCCTCAAGAGGCGTTTTTGTCTGAAGAGGGCTCGGGTTACTTATTACGCGCTGGTGGCTGCCTAGTGCGCAGTGACTAAATCATGCCATTTGCTTTATATCTGTGCGATTTTAGCTTATCAAATGCTGCTCTCTGCTATGCTTTGCATGTATAGAATTTGAGGAGAGTACGATGATTAAGTCCCGCGCGGCAGTTGCATTTGGTCCAGGGCAGCCTTTGCAGGTTGTTGAGATTGATGTAGCGCCACCTAAAGCTGGTGAAGTATTGGTGCGTATTGTCGCCAGTGGTGTTTGTCATACGGATGCCTTTACTTTATCTGGTGATGATCCAGAGGGCATTTTTCCTGCCGTTTTAGGGCACGAAGGTGGCGGTATTGTTGAAGCTGTGGGGGAGGGGGTGACCTCGCTGGAAGTGGGTGATCATGTTATTCCACTGTACACAGCCGAATGCCGCACCTGTAAATACTGCACTTCAGGCAAAACCAATTTATGTCAGTCCGTGCGCGAAACTCAGGGTAAAGGCTTGATGCCGGATGGCACCACGCGCTTCTCCTATAAAGGTGAGCCGATTTATCACTACATGGGTACTTCAACCTTTTCGGAGTACACCGTTGTTGCTGAAGTGTCTTTGGCTAAAGTGCCAAAAGATGCGCCGTTAGAAAAAATTTGCCTGCTGGGTTGTGGTGTAACCACGGGGATTGGTGCTGTGCTTAATACCGCTAAAGTTGAAGAGGGCGCCACTGTGGCGATCTTTGGTTTAGGTGGGATTGGCTTGGCGGCAATCATTGGGGCGAAAATGGCCAAGGCCAGTCGCATTATTGCCATTGATATTAACCCTGATAAGTTTGCCATTGCTCGTGAGTTAGGTGCCACGGATTGTGTCAATCCAAAGGATCACGACCAACCCATTCAAGATGTCATCATCGCAATGACCGATGGCGGGGTAGATTATTCATTTGAGTGTGTGGGTAATGTGCAGCTGATGCGTGCGGCCCTTGAGTGCAGCCATAAAGGCTGGGGGGAGTCAGTGATTATTGGTGTGGCCGGTGCTGGGCAAGAAATCAGCACCCGTCCGTTCCAGTTGGTGACTGGACGCGTTTGGCGTGGCAGTGCTTTTGGTGGGGTGAAAGGCCGTACTGAATTACCTGGTTATGTCGCCAAATCGCAAAGCGGTGAAATACCGTTGGATACCTTTATCACTCATACAATGGGTCTGGATGACATCAACAGCGCATTTGATTTAATGCACGAAGGCAAGAGTATTCGTAGCGTTATTCATTTTTAATCATCAACCACAGGTGTTAAGGCAGACCGCGATTTAGGCTGGTCTGCCGTAACCGTTGTCTTTGGAGTTAATTATGTCGTTACAACAATTGTCAGCAAATAAAGTCTTTGGCGGCCAACATGTGCGTTATGAGCATCAATCCACTGTGCTCAATTGCAGCATGCAGTTTGCCGTGTACCTACCGCCGCAAGTGGAGTTGGGTAAGCCGTTGCCAGTGCTGTATTGGCTATCGGGTTTAACCTGTAATGATGAAAATTTTATGCAGAAAGCGGGTGCATTAAAAGCAGCAGCTGAGCTGGGGCTAGTGATTGTTGCGCCGGATACCAGTCCACGGGGTGCTTCAGTGCCGGATGATCCAGAGGGTGCTTGGGATTTCGGTTTGGGTGCTGGGTTTTATGTAAATGCCACGCAAGCGCCTTGGGCTGAACATTATCAAATGTATGATTATGTGGTTAAGGAGCTGCCAGCGCTGATTGAGAAGCACTTGCCTGTATCGGATAAGCGCAGCATCAGTGGCCACTCCATGGGGGGGCATGGGGCACTGATTTGCGCGTTACGCGAACCGCAGCGTTATCAGTCGGTTTCAGCCTTTGCGCCAGTGTGCCAGCCAACGCAGTGCCCCTGGGGGGAGAAAGCCTTTAGCCACTACTTAGGAGCGGAGCGCGAAACATGGGGTGAGTGGGATGCCAGTGTCTTAATGGCTCAGGCCACGCAACACTTACCGATGCTGGTTGATCAGGGCGACGCCGATAACTTTTTAGTTGAGCAGCTCAAGCCTGCAGCCTTACAAGATGCTGCTAAACGTGCAGGTTACCCGTTAACCTCGCGATTACAGCCGGGCTATGATCACAGCTATTACTTTATCGCCAGTTTTATTGACGAGCATTTACGCTTTCATGCGCAGGCTTTAAAGGCGTAAAGCAAAAGCACTGATTTGCAGGCTGTTCAGGCGCTAGCAGGTAAAAATGTGTAGAATGGCGCCTGTTTTTTATAACAAGGTAATGGCATGCGAATAGGTCATGGCTATGATGTACACCGCTTTCAACCTGGGCATTTTATTACCCTTGGCGGTGTGCAGATTGCTCACAATAAAAGCTTTGTCGCGCACTCAGATGGTGATGTGTTATTGCATGCGCTCACTGATGCATTATTAGGCGCGGCAGCGCTGGGTGATATTGGTCAGCATTTTCCTGATACTGACCCAGCGTATCAGGGGGCAAATAGCCGTGAGCTATTGCGTCATGTGGTTGCCTTGTTGCAGCAGGCCGGCTGGCAGGTAGCAAATGTTGATATGACCATCTTGGCTCAGGCACCAAAAATGGCTGCGCATATTGTTGCGATGCGGGAAAATATTGCTGCCGATTTAGCTATTGCGGTGGATCAGGTCAATGTTAAAGCCACCACTACTGAAGGCTTGGGCTTTGTTGGACGTGAAGAAGGTATTGCTGCGCATGCCGTGGCCATCTTGGTTAAATCATGACTGAGTTGGAGTTGTTAGGCCCTAGAGCTTTTGGTGAGCCTTGTGGTAGCGCTCAGTTGAAAGCCAGCGCAGAAGATTTCCAAGTGGATGAGGTTTTAGATATCGCTCGCTCAGGCAGTGGCGAGCACCTCTGGTTGTGGGTGGAAAAGCGCCTGCTGAATACTGAAGAAGCTGCCCGACGCTTGGCTAAAGCCGCTGGTGTGTCACTGCGGCAAATCAGCTATGCCGGTTTAAAAGACCGCCAAGCGCTAACCAGACAATGGTTTAGCATACATTTGCCCGGGCAAGCTGATCCGCAACTGGCTGCAGCCGAGAGTGCTGAGTTACGCATATTAGATCGGCAGCGACACAGCCGTAAGTTGCAGCGCGGTGCGCATGCGGCCAATGGCTTTACTATTCGCTTAACTGCTCTGCAAGCTGACCGTTTAGCCCTTGAAGAGCGTTTGCAAACGATCGCAGCTCAGGGTGTACCTAACTATTTTGGCCTGCAGCGCTTTGGTGAGCAGGGCAATAACCTGTTAGGTGCGCTGGACTATGCACAGCGCAACGAGTTACCCATACAAAGAAATCTACGCTCGCGGTTATTATCAACTGGGCGCAGTGCTATTTTTAATCGTGTATTAGCGCAGCGTGTGCACAAGCAGACTTGGCACACCGCGCAAGTGGGCGACGTGCTGGCTTTCACCAGTAGTCGTAGTTATTTCATCGCTGGCGCTGAGGAATGCCAAGATCCTCGTTTGGCGCAGCTGGATGTGCATCCTACGGGACCGCTCTGGGGGGATGGTGCGCTGGTCAGTCAGGCCCAGACCCGAGCGCAAGAGTTGCAGGTAGCAGAAACTTGGCCGCACCTCTGTACTTGGCTGGAGCGCGCTAATCTGCAGCAGGAGCGGCGGATTTTGCGCCTACCAGTGCGTGACTTGAGTTGGACATTTCCAGCTGAGGATTGTTTGCAAGTGCAGTTTATTTTACCACCAGGCTGCTTTGCTACCGTGGTTTTACGTGAAATGGTGGAACTTTTGTCGGTGACTGAGGCGGTACATGCGTGCGAATTTTAATTGCCAATGATGACGGTGTAAATGCACCAGGTTTAGCTGCGCTACATACAGCGTTAAAGGATTATGCCAAGTGCTCAATTATTGCCCCTGATCAAGACCGCAGCGGTGCCAGTAGTTCTTTGACTTTGGATCGGCCGCTGCACCCGCAAACCTTAAGTAACGGCTATATCAGCGTTAATGGTACGCCCACTGATTGCGTGCACTTAGGTTTGCATGGCCTGCTGCCTGAAGCTATGGATATGGTAGTCGCGGGAATTAATCTTGGCGCTAATCTTGGTGATGATGTGTTGTACTCAGGTACAGTGGCGGCTGCTCTCGAGGGGCGGTTTTTACAGCGGCCATCTTTTGCTTTTTCTTTACTGTCACGGCAGACGCAAAATTTACCCAGTGCAGCTTGGTTTGCACGGCGCTTAATTGAGGCGCATGGGGAATTGGCACTTGCACCACGCACCGTATTTAATGTCAACGTACCTGACTTACCGCTTGCGCAGATCAAAGGCATTAAACTGACTCGTTTAGGGCACCGTGCACGGGCAGCAGCCCCAGTGCGCACGGTTAACCCACGTGGCAAAGAGTGTTACTGGTTGGCGGCGGCTGGCGAAGTGGAAGACGGTGCTGAAGGCACGGATTTCCATGCGGTAAGCCAAGGTTATGTGTCGATTACGCCACTGCAATTGGACCGTACATTTCACTCGCAATTGCAGGATGTACAGCAGTGGTTGGAGGGGATATTGTGAGTGTGCAACAGGACGATTTACAGCGCCGCGGAATAGGTATGACTTCGCAACGCACCCGTGAGCGACTGATTCAGCGCTTATGCGATGAGGGTTTGAGTAATCTAGAGGTTTTGGATGTGATTCGGCGCACGCCTAGACACCTGTTTGTCGATGAGGCCTTGTCACACCGAGCGTATGAAGATACAGCGCTGCCCATTGGCAACAATCAAACAATTTCGCAGCCCTATATTGTTGGGCGCATGACCGAACTGCTGCTGGCTGATGGTCCTTTAGATAAGGTGCTGGAGATAGGGACTGGCTCGGGCTATCAAACTGCAGTGCTAGCGCAGTTGGTGGAGCGTGTGTTTTCTGTTGAGCGTATTCAGTCATTACAAGAACGCGCTAAAGAGCGTATGACTGAGTTGAACTTGCGCAATGTGGTGTACCGCTGGGGAGATGGCTGGGACGGTTGGAATGCCTTGGCGCCTTACAATGGCATCATTGTTACGGCTGGCGCTAAAGAGGTGCCACAAGCGTTGTTAGATCAGTTAGCAGTGGGCGGCAGACTGGTGATTCCGGTCGGGGAAAGTGATGATCAACAATTATTGCTCATTGTTCGAGAGAAGTCTGGCCTGGTTTACCACACCCTCGAAGGTGTGCGCTTTGTGCCGTTATTAAGCGGGTCTTTGGCGTGAAAAATAAACTACTTTTGTTCTTAAAAGGCGTGGCTATGGGTGCAGCGGATGTTGTGCCTGGTGTTTCTGGTGGAACAGTAGCTTTTATTACCGGAATTTATGATGAATTGCTGGGTGCTTTATCGCGCATTCCTGAGGCCGCTTGGCTCCTGTTGCGTGGGCAAGTGAAAGCCGCTTGGCAATTGGCAAATATTAATTTCTTACTGGTTTTGTTCTCTGGGGTTTTACTCAGTGTTTTAAGTTTTGCGCGTCTAATTACTTGGTTGCTTGATACGCAGCCCATTGCTTTGTGGTCATTTTTCTTTGGATTGATCTTAGTCTCTTGTTACTTAGTTGCTCGGGATATAGAGCGTTGGCACCTCAGTCGCTGGCTGGCTTTTGCTCTGGGGGCGGTTTTTGCTTGGTGGATAACAGTTGCTGCACCGATTAACTTAGGACATGATCCATTGAGTTTGTTTTTTGCTGGAGCTGTTGCTATTTGTGCAATGATCTTGCCGGGTATTTCTGGTAGCTTCATTTTAGTCTTGCTCGGCCTATACCCAACGGTATTGCTAGCTGTTAAACAGCTGGATCTATCTGTGTTAATTGTTTTTATTGCCGGCTGCTTATTTGGCTTGCTAGCATTTTCACGGTTGCTGCGCGCGGCTTTGGCGCGCTTTAGGGATCTAGCTTTAGCCTTACTCACTGGGATTATGTTTGGTTCGTTGAATAAAATCTGGCCCTGGAAGCAGACTTTAAGTTGGCGTGTGGATCGGCATGGAGAGACGCTGCCCTTGCTGCAGGAAAATATTTCACCTTGGCAATATGCTGAGCTATTGCAAGTGGATGCGCAGTGGCTGCCAGCCTTATTGCTGTGCATATTTGGTGTTGTGCTAGTGATTGTTGTTGAGCGTTTTGCAAGTAGGTAAGTTCGCAGCCAGTTGTTGTTAAGTGGTCAAGGAGTTCGGCGTGAGGCCAGTTCAAATCATGTTGTCGTTAAAGAAAATAGCCAGTCTTAAGTGGCTGTGGGTCGTTTTGCTCAGTAGCGCGTTAGTGGGCTGCTCGGGTACCTCAGGCAAAGCGCCGGTAGTGGACCGCTCCCATGGTGCTAAGCAGCGCCAATACAATCCTGTAACTAGCGGTCACTACGTGGTGAAACGTGGTGATACTTTGTATTCAATTGCTTTTCGTTTTGGTTGGGACTGGAAAACTTTAGCCGCACGCAATGGGATTCGCGCCCCTTACGTGATTGTGCCAGGGCAAGTTATTCGCTTCTCGAATACGACAAAGGCTCCTGTGGTAGTTAAAGCGCCTGCTGCGCAAACGACTAGAAAGCCTGTGGCGGTGGCACCGGCGAAGCCAGCTCAAGCTGCTAAGCCTGTGAAGCCTGTCACATCTGCAGCAAGTAAAGCTGCGCCTGTTGTTGCCGCTGGAGGGCAGGGTAAGTGGCTGTGGCCTGCGTCTGGCAAGCTAATAGGGGTGTACTCTTCAAACACTAGTTTGAATAAAGGCATTGATATTGCTGGCAAGCTCGGAGAACCTGTTATTGCAACAGCGGATGGTAGCGTTGTATATGCTGGAAGTGGCTTAAGGGGCTATGGCGAACTGGTCATCATTAAACACAATGATACTTTTATCAGCGCCTATGGACATAACCGGCGTCTGCTAGTGAATGAAGGACAGAAAGTTAAAGCAGGGCAGCAAATAGCAGAGATGGGTTCCACCGGAACGGACCAAGTCAAACTGCACTTTGAAATTAGACGTCAAGGTAAACCCGTTGACCCTATGCAATACTTACCTAAGCGATAGCTCGCTGGCCTTAAATCACTAGCAAAGTACTGGCTGCAACACTTATAGGTTACAGCTTACTTTACAAAGTGAAATAGGATGGTAGCAATGAAACTAAAGGAATTAGTGACAGCTGCAGGTCAGGTGC
The DNA here is from genome assembly GCA_012518175.1 of Gammaproteobacteria bacterium. Lineage (GTDB taxonomy): Bacteria > Pseudomonadota > Gammaproteobacteria > Pseudomonadales > Pseudomonadaceae > Denitrificimonas. The sequence continues at coordinate 28,687 of JAAYTE010000241.1, forward strand.
AAGATCGTTCTGGTGGTTACCGCGCCAGTGTAAAAACCGGGCGTTTACAGGCCGGTAAAAAAGAACTTACGCAAAAAAAGAAACGCTCACCGGCAGCGCAAAGACTGGATGCCACACAACTGTATCTTGATGCAATAGGTTTGCCGCCTCTGCTTACAGCAGAAGAAGAGGTGGCTTATGCGCGCAGCGCAATTCAAGGGGATACAGCTGCGCGGGCCCGTATGATTGAGTCCAACCTGCGTTTAGTGGTCAATATCGCTAAGCGTTATCAAAATCGTGGCTTGGCACTTCTAGATCTCATTGAAGAAGGTAATTTAGGTTTAATCCGAGCTGTGGAGAAATTTGATCCTGAGCGCGGCTTTCGCTTTTCAACCTATGCAACTTGGTGGATTAGGCAGTCGGTCGAGCGAGGGATTATGAATACCTCACGCGTAGTGCGCTTGCCAGTGCATGTCTCCAAAGAGCTGAATACGTATTTACGAACAGTGCGTGAGTTAACCCAGCAAACCGGCCAAGTACCTAGCATAGAACGTGTAGCCCACCATCTTGACTTGCCTGTTGCGCATATTCAGCAACTAAGTGAATACAATGAGCGGGCGTTATCTTTAGATGCTACCAGTGTGCAAGAGTCTGAGTTGAGCTTGCTAGATATGCTGGTGGATGAGAACAACTGTGATCCCAGTGATGCTATTCAGCGCGAGGACTTAGCTGTCAGTATTGGTGAGTGGGTGAACGGACTGAGCCTGCGCTACCGTGAGGTTATATTACGTCGTTTTGGTTTACACGGTTATGATTGCCACACCCTGCAAGAAATTGGCAGTGTCATGGGCTTGACCCGTGAGCGCGTGCGGCAGATCCAAGTGGATGCCTTGGCAAGATTGCGCACGATTCTAGAGTCTAATAGCTTGTCGAAGGACTTACTTTTTAGCCAGTAAGCATTGCTCACTGCAAGAGCTTGCTCAAAGCTGAGTAAGCTCTTAGCCGTGCTGTAGGCTTATCTTGAACTGTTATTTAGGCTAAACTGTGGCGTATTGAAACCTGATAATTCTTTATAAGGAAACCAGCATGCAGTATATAACCCCAGATTTATGTGATGCTCACCCAGAAGTGCAAGTCGTTGAACCAATGTTTGCTAACTTTGGTGGGCGTGACTCTTTTGGTGGTGAGATTGTTACTATCAAGTGCCATGAAGATAACTCGGTGGTTAAAGCACAGGCCGATCAACCCGGTCAGGGGAAAGTGATGGTGGTTGATGGTGGTGGCTCGTTACGTCGCGCTATGCTGGGTGATATGGTCGCTGCTCAAGCGGCTAAAAACGGTTGGGAAGGCATTATTATCTACGGTTGTGTGCGTGATGTTGATGTCTTGCAAGAGATCGATTTAGGCGTACAAGCATTGGCCAGCCACCCAATGAAAACTGACAAACACAATATCGGCCAGCTCAATGTGGTCGTCCAGTTTGGTGGAGTAACATTCCGACCAGGTGAGTTCGTCTATGCTGATAATAACGGCATAATTGTTTCTACAACTGCGCTGAGCATGCCTGAATAAAAGTGCTAAGAGGTGATCACGAGCATGCAGCACTCTGACCGTATCAGCCATGGTTTACTGCATGCTTACGTGCTCGATGGTAAAGGCTCAGCTACAGCGTTGAGCTTTGCGCAGTTGGCGACTTTACAGTTGAGTGCAGAGCAAAGTCTTTGGTTGCACTGGGAGCGTAATAATAACAGTGCCGAGCAGTGGTTACGCGAAAACAGTGGGCTCAATGAGTTTGCTTGTGATCTATTGCTTGAAGAAAGTACGCGACCACGCTTGCTGCGGCTCGCAGATCAAGGTCTATTGCTGTTTTTACGGGCGATTAATCTGAATACTGATGCTGAGCCTGAGGATATGATTTCTTTGCGGATTTTTGCTAATGCGCAAACTGTTTATTCACTGCGTCAGCGCCCTATTCATGTGATTGATGAGTTGGTTAAAGCGTTTGCCAAAGGCTTTGGCCCGAGGAGCAGCTCTGAGCTTTTGTTATTTTTAGCGCAAGGTTTAACCGATCAGCTTGAGAACAGCGTGAGCCAGTTGGCTGATACTGTGGATCAAGAAGAAGCCAGTACGGATAATAATGAGCGTTATGCGCCTGCTTTGATGCCTTTGCTCAATGCCCGCCGCCGCGCCGCCAATTTGCGCAGGTTTTTAGCCCCGCAAAGAGATGTGTTTGCCATGCTTACGTTAAGTACTGAGCCATGGTTTAAAGCTGACGATGCTTTATATTGGAACGAATTAAGCAATCGGCTGATCTTGCACCTCGAAGAGCTCGAATTGACTCGGGAACGTATCGGGCTGGTTTTAGAAACAGAGCATCGCCGCCGCAATGAACGCATGAGCCACACTATGTATATACTGGCAGTAATTACTGGGTTTTTCTTGCCAATGACATTCGTTACCGGTTTGTTTGGAATTAATGTGGGTGGGATTCCTGGCTCAGAGCACCCCCACGGATTCTTAATTGCTTGCTTTGCTTTGGTTACCTTAGCCGTTGGTCAGTGGTTATTTTTCCGCTGGTTGCGTTGGGTATAATAAGCCGCAAGTTGATTCTGTATTTTACCGCATGACACTGGGTTGATATAAAATATGTCGCAAGATCCATTTGAACAATCGCTACGCGATATGCTGAAAGCGCAAGAAACGCAAGTCAGTAATGACGTTTCATTGGATAAAGTACTGAAAAAAGCCAACCGTCAACTGGGTGCTGGAGCTGTATTTGGCCTGTTTGGTCGAGCTCTCGAGTCTGCATTGATAGGCCTCAGTAGTGGTTCAGAGCATTTAAAGCCTGTATCAAACTTATCGGATAAATATACTACAAATAATAAGGCTGATTAATTATGCAACTTGATTCTTGGACACAAAACTTAGTCGGTGCAATGAGTGGTTTATGGGTCAAAATAGCGGGCTTTATCCCTAATTTATTTGGTGCTTTAGTATTAGTTATTATTGGTTTTGTGGTGGCTAAACTTTTGGACACCTTGTTATCAAAGCTTTTAGCAAAACTAGGTTTAGACCGCTTAATGAGCGGTACAGGCCTGACTAAATTGCTGGCTCGCGTGGGTATTAAAGCTCCTGTTTCCACACTCATTGGCAAAATTGTGTATTGGTTTGTGCTGTTGATTTTTCTGGTTTCAGCGGCCGAATCGTTAGGGCTTGAGCGGGTTTCAGCAACACTGGATATGCTTGCGCTGTATGTGCCGAAAATGTTTGCTGCGGCTTTAGTTTTGCTGGCTGGGATTTTATTGGCACAGCTGCTAAATACCATGGTCAAAGGTGCAGCAGAAGGTGTGCGCTTAGAATATGCCGCGGGTCTGGGACGTATTGTGCAAGGCATGGTCATTATTATCAGCGTGTCGGTTGCTATTGGCCAGCTGGAGATAAAGGCTGAATTGCTCAACTATGTGGTTGCTATTGTGTTGCTGAGTATTGGTTTGGCTTGCGCTTTGGCGCTGGGCTTGGCCAGTAAAGGCATCGCCGGGCAAATTATTGCAGGCATCTATGTGCGTGAGCTGTATGAGTTAGGGCAACAGGTTAAAGTCGGTGATGTAGAGGGGCGTATTGAGGAGATGGGGACTGTAAAAACCATCATCGTCAATGATACTGGTGAGTGGTTTTACCTTGCTAACCGTGTATTGCTTGAGCAGCAGGTTAGCAGTCGCTAATTTTTACAGTAAAGATTTGAGAATTAAGTGACGATGTCTTACTTCGTTATCCGCTGTATTTACCTAGAAGCTGGTTTGACTTGTTTTGACTGATATTAAAGTGCCGCATCAGCGCTATGTGCCTCAGGAACTCAGTGATGAGGAGCTTGTGGAGCATGCTAAAAATGAATTGTTCCATGTTACGCGCGCTTATGAAGAGTTGATGCGTCGCTATCAACGTACTTTATTCAATGTCTGTGCGCGCTATCTTGGCAATGATCGTGATGCTGATGATGTTTGCCAAGAAATAATGCTTAAAGTGTTGTACGGTTTAAAAAAATTTCAAGGCAAATCAAAATTTAAAACCTGGCTGTACAGCATCACTTACAATGAATGTACAACGCAATATCGAAAAGATCGGCGTAAACGACGATTATTTGATGCTTTGAGCTTGAACCCCTTAGACGAGGAGGTAGAATTAGAGCCAATAAATACAAAGGATAATGACTTAGATCGCTGGTTGGTTGGGGTTAATTCAATTGATCGGGAAATTATTATTCTGCGTTTTGTTGCTGAGCTCGAGTTTCAAGATATCGCCAGCATTATGCGCTTAGGACTCAGTGCAACAAAAATGCGCTATAAACGCGCAATAGATCGACTACGCGATAACTTTTCGCATATAATAGATAACTGAGTACATTGAAAGACCTTATCCAGCGTATTGGATAGAAACTAAGAAAAAGAGGAATCTATAACATGAAACTAAAAAGTACCTTGGGTTTAGCCATTGGTTCTCTGCTTGCTGCATCTTCCTTCGGCGTGTTCGCACAAGGCCAAGGTGCTGTTGAGGGAGAAGTATTTGCAAAGCGTTACTTCACTGACAGCTACCGTAAAATGGATAACGGTAACCTTTATGGTGGTTCTGTTGGTTACTTCCTAACTGACGATGTTTCTTTGAATCTGTCCTACGGTGAGTATAAGCGTCTGAACCATGACTCTTTTGAGGCTGGTGGCGTTAAGCACAAAAGCCGCAAAGCCAACGGTAGCCTCAGCTCCCTTGATGCGGTTTACCACTTTGGTGAGCCAGGTGTTGGTCTACGTCCTTTCATCTCAGCAGGTATGGGTCACCAGAGCCTGAACCAAGTTGATCGTGGCGGTCGTGACCGTACTACTTTCGCTAACATTGGTGCCGGTGCTAAGTACTACTTCACCGAAAACCTTTTTGCTAAAGCAAGCGTAGAAGGCGTACACGGTTTTGACAATCACCAGTCTGAGTGGATGGCCGGTGTTGGTGTAGGTGTTAACTTCGGTGGCAAGCCAGCTGCAGCGCCTTATGTTGAGCCTGTAGAAGTTGTTGAAGAAGTTGTTTACGAAGAAGTTATCACTGAAGAAGTCCGTGTTGAGCTTGATGTTAAGTTTGACTTTGACAAAGCTAACGTTAAACAAGACAGCTACAGCGATATCGAAAACCTTGCTGAGTTCATGAAGCAGTTCCCACAAACAGCTACAACTGTTGAAGGCTACACTGACTCAACAGGTAACCCAGCTTACAACCAGAAGCTTTCTGAGCGTCGTGCAGATGCAGTACGTAATGTATTGGTTAACCAGTATGGCGTAGCAGCTGATCGCATTAACGCAGTTGGTTATGGTGAGAACAACCCTGTTGCTGACAACGCAACAAGCGAAGGTCGCGCTATCAACCGTCGTGTAGAAGCGTCTGTTGAAGCACAGATCGAAGAAGTTATTGTTGTTGAATAATACTTCTGTGTAATAAAAAACCCCAGCTCTGCTGGGGTTTTTTTTGCCTACAATCTCTGTTTTATTAGCGTTTTCTTATAGATAGCTCGTTTATGCATGCTGTTTAGCGCTATGAGCCAGTGAGAGCCGTGCATGTAGTTGTGCGGTAGAGAGTTTATGGGTGTTTGCAGTTGCGCAGGCCATCCTTGGCTGCGGCTGTATTGCGGGGCGTTGTTCAACGCTCAACTGAGTTATGCTGAACGGCGGCGGTACAGCGGTAGGCTTTGATCGTATGCAGCTTGATAGCTTACTGAAAGCTCGGTGAGGCTTTTTAATGCATCAATAGGGCAGCGGTCACTGCGCAATGCGTAGGCATCAAAGCCGCAACGTTGCATAAAGAAGAGTTGATCGCGCAACACATCACCAATGGCTCTGATCTCGCCGCTATAGGCGTAACGTTCACGCAATAGGCGTGCACTGCTGAAATGCCTACCATCGGTAAATACCGGAAAGTTAAGCGCTATCACAGTAAACAGCTCTAGATCATCTAGTAAACTTTCGATTTCTTGCTCAGCCTCTAACCAAACCCCTATGGGATTAATAGCCTTTAGCTGTTCTTTGTGTGCCTGCCAAAGGGCGAGGGGAACAATTGCTTGCTGAGTATTTAAAGCTACATTGAGCTCCACGTCAGCATCGAGTAAGGTCCACTGATCTTCTATGATGGCAGTGTTTTTAATTATTTTTCGCATAGACACGCTCCTTGAATACTTGGATACCAATGCGCTGAAAAGTGTCAATGAAATGTTCTTCTGGCGTGCGTTGCTCGATGTAAACATCAATCAGCTTGCTGATTACGTCGGGCATCATGTCTTGGGAAAAAGAGGGGCCAAGAATTTTGCCAAGCTTGGCTTCGCGCCCACTTTTGCCGCCCAGAGAGACTTGGTAAAACTCCTCACCTTTTTTATCCACGCCGAGAATGCCTATATGCCCCACATGGTGGTGACCACAAGCGTTCATGCAGCCGGAAATGTTCAGGTCAAGATCACCAATGTCGAATAAGTAATCCAGGTTCTCAAAACGTTCTTGGATAGCCTCAGCAACGGGGATGGACTTGGCGTTGGCGAGGTTACAAAAGTCACCGCCTGGGCAGCAAATAATGTCTGTTAATAAACCAATATTAGGGGTAGCAAAACCGTTTTCACGCAACTGCTCCCAAAGCTCGAAAAGTTTGCTTTGCTCGACATCAGCCAAAACTATATTTTGCTGGTGGGTGTTACGAGCTTCCGCAAAGCTATAGCGTTCAGCTAAATCAGCAATAGCATCCAATTGCTTATCGGTGACATCACCCGGTGCGATCCCGGTTTTTTTCAGTGATAACGTCACTGCCGCATAGCCTGGCTTTTTGTGAGCGATTACGTTACGGCTACGCCAGCGAGCAAATCCTGGGTGCTGTGCATCCAGAGCGGCGAGGGCTGGCTCTTGGTCTTCTAAGGTTAAGTAAGCTGGGTCAGTGAAATGCTTGGAAACGCGCTGCACTTCTTCTTCGGTGAGAGTAATAGGGCCATCTTTTAGGTGACGCCACTCTTCCTCGACACGCTCAGCAAATACTTCTGGGGTCAGCGCCTTCACTAATATTTTGATGCGCGCTTTAAATTTGTTATCACGGCGACCGTAGCGGTTATACACCCGCAAAATAGCTTCTAGATAACTGAGTAAATGCTGCCAAGGTAAAAACTCATTGATGCAGCTGCCAACGATTGGCGTGCGACCTAAGCCGCCGCCAACGAGGATGCGAAAGCCCAGTTCGCCTGCAGCGTTATGTACTGCTTCGATACCAATATCGTGTACTTCCGTGGCGGCGCGGTCCAGTGTGCAACCGTTTACGGCAATTTTAAACTTGCGCGGCAAACGGGCAAACTCTGGGTGAAAAGTGGACCACTGACGAATCATTTCGCACCAAGGACGAGGGTCAATGCGCTCATCGCGAGCGACTCCAGCAAACTGGTCAGTGGTGGTGTTGCGGATGCAGTTGCCACTGGTTTGAATGGCATGCATTTGCACGCTAGCTAAGTCAGCTAAAATATCTGGCACATCTTCCAAGGCAGGCCAGTTTAGCTGTACGTTAGTGCGCGTAGTAATGTGAGCGTAGCTTTTGTCATATTTGCGCGTGATGTGCGCGAGCATACGGATCTGCTTGCTCGACATTAAGCCATAAGGCACTGCGATGCGTAACATGGGCGCATGGCGTTGCACATACAAGCCATTTTGTAGGCGCAGTGGCAGGTATTCGTCTTCAGAGAGTTCGCCAGCAAAGTAACGGCGGGTTTGATCGCGAAACTGCTGTACGCGATCCTCAACAATTTGTTGATCGTATTGGTCGTAAATGTACATGGATATCCCTGTAGCAAGCTGCTGTAAGCATGTGGCATGGAGTGCAGAATAACAGGTACATTAGCAACCATTGCTTATGCGATAAAGTAATTATTTTTCATATGGTGATTCTTTTTTGATATAAGCGTGGTTGTGCTGCCACGGGCTGATCGTTTCTTTATGGGCATGCTGCGTTTCGCAGTAAAAACTTTGGCCCCCAGGTTTTGCTAGGGGCCAAAGCCATACTTTATGGTTCGTAAGCAAGGTTTGGCGCTAACCAGCGCTCAGCTTCTTCGACAGATTGACCTTTACGCGCAGCGTAGCTTTGCAGTTGATCTTTTTCGATCTTGCCCACAGCAAAGTAATGGGCGTTAGGGTTAGCAAAATACCAGCCGCTGACTGCTGCCGTGGGGAACATTGCGTAGTGTTCGGTCATGCTCACACCGAAGTCTTGGTGCGGATCAAGCAGTTCGAACAAAGTGGCTTTTTCTGTATGGTCAGGACAAGCAGGGTAGCCTGGGGCTGGACGAATTCCTTTGTACTTCTCGCGAATCAAATCCTCATTGCTGAAGTTTTCCACTTCGGCGTAGCCCCAGTGCTTGGTGCGTACCTGCTGGTGCAGCCATTCGGCGCAAGCTTCAGCTAAGCGGTCAGCCAAGGCTTGCACCATGATGGCATTGTAGTCATCACCAGCAGCTTGGTAGGACTTGGCCAGCTCATCCACGCCAATACCTGCAGTGACAATAAAGCCGCCGATATAGTCCGTTACACCGCTATCTTTAGGGGCGACAAAATCAGCTAAGGACATGTTGGCTTTGTCATTGTTGGTTTCAATTTGTTGGCGCAGGTGATGCAGTTTAGCCATGGGTTGGCCAGTTTCATCATACAGCTCAAGATCATCATCATTGACTTGATTGGCCGGCCAGAAGGCAAAGGTGGCCCGCGCTTCAATGAGCTTTTCATCGACCATTTTTTTCAGCAGTACTTGGGCTTCATCAAACAGAGTTTGTGCGGCTTCGCCAACCACTTCATCTTTGAAAATGCGCGGGTATTTGCCCACCAAGTTCCAAGAGATGAAAAAGGGTGTCCAGTCGATGTAATCAGCAAGGACTTTTAAATCAATATCGTAGATGCGCTGCGTGCCTTTCACCTTGGGTTGTGGTGCTTGATAATCAGCCCACTCATACTTAGGTTTATTGGCTAAAGCTTGCGCATAGCTGAGGTACTTAGTGCGTACTGTGCGCGCCGCAATGCGTTCGCGCATGTCAGCATACTCTTCACGGATTTTGCGTGTGTACTCAGGTTTGAGCTCTTTCGACAGCAAAGTGGTTACTACACCCACAGCGCGGGAAGCGTCAGTGACGTAGACTACGGCGTCATTGCTGTAATGTGGATCGATGCGGACCGCTGTGTGTGCTTTTGAAGTGGTTGCGCCGCCAATTAAGAGGGGCAGGTGGAAGTCTTGACGCTGCATTTCTTTGGCCACGTTAACCATTTCATCTAAGGATGGGGTGATTAATCCAGACAGACCAATAATGTCGCATTTTTCGGCAATGGCGGTTTTTAGGATTTTATCCGCCGGCACCATCACGCCGAGGTCAACAATGTCGTAGCCATTACAGCCCAGCACTACCGCGACAATATTTTTACCGATATCGTGCACGTCACCTTTTACCGTAGCCATTAACACCTTGCCTTTGGCTTCGGGTTTGTCGCCTTTTTCAGCATCAATAAAAGGTACTAAGTGCGCGACGGCTTGCTTCATTACCCGGGCTGACTTCACTACTTGTGGCAGGAACATTTTACCGCTGCCAAATAAGTCACCTACGATGTTCATACCAGACATCAAAGGCCCTTCAATTACTTCAATTGGGCGAGCATATTGTAAGCGGCACTCTTCAGTATCTTCGACAATCCATTGCGTGATGCCTTTTACCAAAGCATGCTCAAGGCGCTGGTTAACTGGAAAACTGCGCCACTCTTCTGATTCAACTTCTTTCACCGAGCCATCACCGCGGTAATCTTCGGCGATAGCTAATAAAGCTTCAGTGCCATTTGGCGTGCGGTTTAGAATAACGTCTTCGACTTTTTCCCGTAGTTCAGTTGGAATCTGATCGTAAATCTCCAGCTGTCCAGCGTTGACAATCCCCATATTCAGGCCGTTTTGAATGGCGTGATAGAGAAAGACGGAGTGAATCGCTTCACGTACCGGGTTATTACCGCGGAAGGAGAAGGATACGTTGGAGACGCCGCCAGAGGTCAGCGCATGCGGGAGGTTATCGCGAATCCAGGCACAGGCCTGAATAAAGTCCACCGCGTAGTTATTGTGCTCTTCGATACCTGTGGCCACGGCAAAGATATTAGGGTCAAAGATAATATCCTCAGGCGGGAAGCCCACTTGGTTGACCAAAATATCATAGGAGCGTGCGCAGATTTCTTGCTTACGTGCTGCAGTATCGGCTTGGCCTTGCTCATCAAAGGCCATCACTACCACCGCTGCACCGTAACGGCGGCAAAGTTTGGCGTGCTTAATAAACTCATCGACGCCTTCTTTCATCGAAATGGAGTTAACGATGCCTTTACCTTGAATGCATTTGAGGCCGGCTTCGATAATCTCCCACTTCGATGAGTCAATCATAATTGGTACGCGCGAGATATCCGGCTCACCCGCAATCAGATTGAGAAAGGTGACCATGGCCGCTTTGGAGTCGAGCATACCCTCGTCCATATTGATATCAATCACCTGCGCGCCGGACTCCACTTGCTGCAAGGCAACCGCAAGGGCTTCAGTGTAGTTTTCTTCGCGAATCAAGCGGGCAAATCGTGCGGAGCCGGTGATGTTGGTGCGCTCACCGACGTTGACAAAGAGCGAGCTGCGATCAATGGTAAAAGGCTCTAAGCCTGAAAGTCGGCAGGCTTTAGGGATGTCAGGAATCACACGCGGTGGGTATTTAGCGACTTTTTCGGCAATGGCACGAATGTGCTCAGGCGTGGTGCCGCAGCAACCACCGACAATATTGATAAAGCCGGACGCGGCAAACTCTTCAATCATGGCCGCCGTTTCTTCTGGCGTTTCATCGTACTCAGCGAACGCATTGGGTAACCCAGCGTTGGGGTGAGTCGAGACAAAGGTGTCAGCTTTTTCTGAGAGTTCTTGCAGATAAGGGCGCAACTCTTTGGCACCGAGGGCGCAGTTTAAACCCACTGACAAAGGCTTGCAGTGGCGGATCGAGTTCCAAAAGGCTTCGGTAGTTTGCCCTGAGAGCGTGCGGCCAGAGGCATCGGTGATGGTGCCCGAGATCATAATAGGTAGGGTGATTCCCAGTTCTTCAAATACGCCTTCAACGGCAAAGATCGCGGCTTTAGCATTGAGCGTATCGAAGATGGTTTCGATCATGATAATGTCGGCGCCGCCGTTGACTAGGCCGCGCGTGGCTTCGCTGTAATTTTCAACCAAAATATCAAAGGTCACATTGCGATAACCTGGGTTGTTCACGTCTGGAGATAAAGAGCAGGTGCGGCTGGTTGGGCCAAGCACCCCAGCCACAAAGCGTGGTTTGTCGGGTGTTTCTAAGGTTTTTGCATTCGCTACTTCGCGGGCAATGCGTGCACCTTCAAAGTTCAGCTCGTAGGCGATGGATTCTAAGCCGTAGTCTGCTTGTGACACCTGGGTGGAGTTAAAGGTGTTGGTTTCAATAATGTCCGCGCCGGCATCTAAATAGGCTTTTTCTATTTCTTGAATCAGTTTGGGCTGAGTCAGGACCAATAAATCATTGTTGCCTTGTAAGTCTTGTGGCCAGTCAGCAAAGCGCTCGCCGCGAAAGTCATCTTCAGTGAACTTGTAACTTTGAATCATGGTTCCCATGCCGCCATCGAGCACCAGAATCCGTTGTTGTAATGCATCTTGAAGAGCTTGTTGACGTGCTAAATGCTTGGCCATGGGTATTTACCTAATAAGTGCTGTGTATGCGTAAAAGGCTAATAATAGCAAAACATTAGCTGCTTGAGTGTGCTGCTAGGGCATTAAAGGGTTTTATAAGTACAGGTATTTAGTGCACTCTATGTTGCGCTATTTTACAATTGTAAAATTTATTTCAATGAATAATGAGTTTGGTTTTTTATGCAAAGATTTATTTACGGTTTGCTGGGTGTACTTTTGAGTCAATTGGTCAGTGCCCAGCAAAGCACTTACAGTGAAAATATTCAGCCGATTTTCACTCAGAAATGCGTGG
>JAAYTE010000242.1 GCA_012518175.1 Gammaproteobacteria bacterium
CAAATATAAAAATAATTTAGATATGGTATTTTTCATGGTGTCTAGATGGTTTGTTTTTATAAGTTCTTGTTTTTTATCTTTTTTATGTTGCTGTTTACAATAGAGTGGGAGTGATTCAACGTTAAGCACTGCTGGTACTGATCAGTCATTAAAACTTTTAATGACACCACTTTACTTGCCAAGTGGTGGTCATTAGCTAGGGGGGGGCTTATATGTTGTTGCATACCATATTAGCCGCTCTTAGCCCTATCGTACTGGTGCTAATGGTGGGCAGATATCTGACGATAACGCTGCTTAAGGTATTTCACGTTGTCGGCATCTGAGCTTTCTTGAGCGCAATCATTGAGTCTTTCAAATGCGACTATATTTAGATTGGGCTCTAGCTCTTTCAGAAATGTTCCTAAGGTGACGCTCATTATACCAGCGCCAATTAAGACCACATCTGCTTGTTCAGGTATAGATTTACTCATGAACAATAACTCCTATCACTTGTTGGCTTTAAAAGAAACTCCAGCAGGTTCTTGGTAGACAACATAAGCACGACGCCAAGGTTCGTCACTAATTAACCGCCACTTATGGCCGCTACCACTGTTATCTTGAGCCAATAAAATATCACCTGGGTTGATGATAAAGGTCGCACCGTTTTTCATTTCAAACTCTAGGGTCCCTGAAAGGGTGATGACATAACGCGGCTCAGGATCCTGGTGCCAATCATAAGAGCCGCCTGCGGTTGTTTCCTGAAATGAGAGGTGGGTTACTGGGAGTGATAAGCTGGCGTGATCACCGCGAGCCCCTTCTTTAAACTCAATAGTGCCTTCTTCAAACACTGAGTTACCGTCTTCACCAGTCCACATGCGAACGCAACGAATCATAATTTATCTGCTCCTTATTTATAGTGTTTTTCAGCTTATCAACTTATCTGTGATGAGCTAAGCATTATCTTGCTAGTCAGTGATTTATTTTAAATAAAGAATGGGGTTGCTTTATATTTCTACAAGCAAGAGTGAAACACTGTTTTCACGGGCCTTTATGATCCCAGCTCTTAGCCTGCCTCATATTGTATGGATAGCAAACAGGATGACAGGTAAGAATATAAGGTAAATGCCTATCGAAAATGATAAAGCTCCGGTTGCTAAGGGTAAATTTGCTTTGTATTTTTCTGCGAGTATTACTGTGGTATTTGGGATAGGTAGCGAGCAGATCAAGATGGTGATTTTAACCATTTCACGATCGATAGAAAACAGCCAACCAAAGGCTAGCACCAGAGCCGGTGCAACTAAAAATCTAAAAATGACAATCACCCACAATATTCGATTGATCTTTATATTTTTAATGCCAGATATAAATATAATAGTTCCCACAATAAGCATGGCTAAGCCAGAGGTCATGCCAGATAAGTAGCCAAGAAAGGTGTTGATGACGGCGGGAACTTTAATGCCCAAAAATAAAATACCGACCCCCAGTGCAAATGCAATCAAGGGCATGTTGACTATTTCTTTTCCGATACTTTTAACCAAACCTTTGCAGCTTTTGGTATCTATTGCTTTGCTATCCAATAAGTACAACCCCAGCGTCCAATAAATAAGAGTTTGTGCTGCATAAGTTAGCAGAGCATAAGGCAAGCCGTGGTAGCCATACACAGCAAGGGTAATGGGGATACCAAAGAAAATAGTACTGCTCATTGAGCATAAACCGATAAATAGCCCTCTGTCTGCTGGGTTGACCTTAATCACTTTTGTGAGCAAATAAGATAAAGCCATTAAGGTTAAGATAACCGCGGTGGGTAATATCACGTCAGGCAATAGCCTAATGAACTCACTGTGAGTAAAGTCGCTGGTTATTGATAAGAATAGAGTGGCAGGTAACGTTATGTTCAGGAGTAGTTTAGTCAAAGAGGTATTGCTGGCATCGGTTAACCACTTCGCCTTAGCCAGGGCTATGCCTAAGCTAACCACCAAGAAAAGTACCAATACGTTTAAATAATCATGCAGCATATATATTCCTTTATCCTTAGATGGCTTAAGCCACTACACGCCTCAATAGGAGGCTGTTGTTTTATAGGAAATTAGCACATACGATCTTTGTCTTGCTTAAAGTTATTACTCTTTAGTGCCGTGAAGTGAGCTGGGTAGCGCTATAAAATTTAGCTGGTATTGGTACTATGAGTTTGAGTGCTTATTTAAAGTTGTTTTGTTTTTTAAGTGTATGAGCCTTTGCTTTGCTTGCGTGGTTTGGTCTGAGTCCTGATGTACTGTTTTGCTATTTAAAACAGTACATAATTAATACACTTGTATGCGCTACTTGTCTGGCGGTTGCTCTTGATGCTGTAAACGTAACAGGGTGTTGATAGTACTGGATACCTGCTCTAAAAAAACCGCATTCGGTTGTCGCGCGTCGTACAGTGTGTTTTCAGCTAAAGATAGGTTCGCTGCGGTAATTGCTTGCATCGTTTGCGCCAACTGCTCTACTTTTTTAGCGTCGACTAAAGGCGCACCTTGTTGCCGGTTTTCTGCATAGGCAGTGATCTGATCGGTTAAACGCTCAGTAGCAACTACGATTGGAAACCAGTGGGCTGCTTCGCGATCCAGTGGTGCTGGTTCAGATAGTTGTTTTTGCAGCTGTGTGCGTAGGTTTGAGAGTTGGCTATAAATATCCCGGCGAACGCTGGGTGGCAAGGCTGTAGTTGCTGTGCAAACGCTACGAAAATAATTGGCTAAAGCCGTCATGGCGGCTTGATAAGTGCTGCTCAAGTGTTGTTCTTGGGCGCGAGGCCAAATGAAGTAGCCAAAAATCAAAACAATAATGCCACCAATAGCAGTATCCATTAAACGCTGGTTTGCATAGTTAATGTTGTGCAGCCCCGGTGTGGAAAGGTCAATTAATATGAGCACTAAGGGCGTTAAAAAGAAAGACTGCAAAGCATAAGAGCGCTGCATGGCCCAAGGCAAGCAGCTGGCCAGCCCTACTAAAATAAGCAAGAGCAGCGCACCTTTGGGAATAAGTAGCAAAATAGCCGTGGCGACTATTACACCAAGCGCAGTGCCTAGGGTACGCAAAACTGCTCGCACAAATACCGAGCCGAGTTCAGGCTTCATAACTAAGGACACTGTTAACGGGATCCAGTACCAGTGATTGCCATGCACGACATACTGCATGCTAAAGGCAATAGCCATGCACAGGGCCAGTTTCGCTGCCGTTTTTAATACCTGCGGGCCAACAATTAAGTGCTCCAAGGACAGTGAGCGATATTTCCACACGTGTGATATTTGCAGGATTTGGCTAAGTTCACGTGAGGCTCGGGCGCTGACGGAGTCTAAGGTTTCGATGGCGCTGCTGAGTTCATTGAGGCGCATGGCCAGTCGGTGATTTGCTGCTAGATCTGTGCTTGGCTTAGGCAGGGGCTTGTTGTGCTTTATAGCTTGGGCCAGAGTTTGCAAAGTGTCAGCGCTGGTGCGTAATTGCAGAATGTTGGACTCAGCGAGTATTGCGGCAAACACACTGTCGCCGGCTTGCAAAATAGTGGCATTGTTTTGGTTTTCTTTAGAGCGGGCGCTATTGGCAGAGCGGTGCTCGAGCAGGACATTGTAGAGGGCTTGGTACTTATCGATTGCCATGCGACTGGCAGCATCAACTTGGATTTGGCTGTTGTGCTTGTCCTCCTCTGATAACCGGGCTTTAGCTAAGTGGGCCAAAGCAGTTAAATAATTTGCTAATAATTGGCGCTGTGGCCGTTTTTTATCAATCATAGCCTCCATGCTGAGCAGTAACAGGTAATAGGCAACACCGCTTAAATAAAGCAGTGCTGCATGCCAGAAAGCAATGGCAGCATGGATTTCTGGCGCTAAGCCGTAGGCTACAGAGGCGGCGAGTAATCCTTGTAACGTGCCTTTGGAGTAGGCCGCACCATAGCTATTGATGATGCCGGCTAAAAATGCGATGGCAGTTAAAGCAGCGATTGCCGCAGGGGCAGGTAGTAGCCATAAATAGCCAGCAAAATAACCCAGCGCGCCAATCGGGGCAGCAATCAAGGTGATCCTAAATAGCGAGCGATAAGAGCCAGGGCCTTCTGCAACGGACTGCATCATAACGCCGAGGGTGACCCATAAGCAGAGCAGCATTTGACCGCTGATCAACCCGATAGCCAGTGGCGTGCCAACTCCTATGGCTGTGCGAATACTGCGACCAACAGGCCATTTTGCGGGGGCTAAGCTAAATATCTTCTGGAGCCACATATGACGGCCTCACATCTCAAGGTCAATAATTTATAAGCTAGCGCATTTTGTTCAATATTGCAGGTGGCTACTTTAATAAGAATGGATTTGAGTTTATAGCGGTAACGAACTGCTGGTGCTAAGCCTGTTTCATCATGGGCTATTAAATGCTTTGCGACAGCCTCTTTAGGTCTGGGAGGATGTCAATCTTGCTCTGGATAAAATAGACTCGTTTGTTTTACCCGTGGAGTAGGTGCGGTGCCAGAGTTCGATCAGCAGCATGTACAGGATGAGGCCTTTATGCGCGTAGCGATGGGTTTAGCTGAGCAGGGCGCGGCTTTAGGTGAGGTGCCGGTGGGCGCAGTCCTAGTGCAAGAGGGGGAAATTATTGGCCAGGGTTTTAACAGTCCCATTAGCTTAAATGATCCCAGCGCTCATGCGGAAGTGCAGGCTATTCGGGATGCCGCTACTCGGTTGCAAAACTATCGACTGCCCGCGACAACGCTGTATGTCACTTTAGAGCCGTGCCATATGTGTGCTGGTTTAATTGTGCATGCGCGAATAGCGCGGGTGGTATTTGCAGCCAGTGAGCCGCGTGCCGGTGCGGTGGCCAGTCAAGGAAGTTTCTTTGCCCAG
>JAAYTE010000243.1 GCA_012518175.1 Gammaproteobacteria bacterium
CAGAAAGAAATCTGAGAGGTGCTTTTAAACCTGAGTATGTGAGGAGTTTTCAACCCTTAAAAAGGGGTGCTTGGCATTTTGACTTGTAATCAGTAGGTCCCGAGTTCGACTCTTGGTGCCGGCACCAGTTAAAAGAAAGCCTCGTAGTTATACGGGGCTTTTTTGTATCTGGCAGTTGAGCAATTGGGCGCTGCACTTTCTTATGCTGTCCAGCACTGCCATCTATCTCCCAGTATTTTAACTGCGGCGTACTCTACCAAGTGGCTGGTAAAGACCTGCGCGTCGCCTTGGGTAAAATTACAGCGCTTTCCGCTCCCGCTTTTATCGTGCCTAACCTATACTTTGCCCTACAAAGTGCTGCGCAACTGCTAGAGTAGTGCCTGTCTTTTTTCCATACCTCGTGTTTTTGAGATGTCGTTTATGCGTCGTTTTTTTAGCTGGTGCACCAGTATTTTTATTGTCTGTCTTGCCGCTACTGTGGTTGCTGAGCCTATTGCTGAGCAGCAGCGTGAACGGGTGGGGCTAGTGCTGTCCGGTGGTGCCGCGCGTGGGTTGGCGCATATTGGTGTGCTCAAAGCCTTAGAAGAGCAAGGGGTGGCCATTGATGCTATTGCCGGTACCAGTATGGGGGCAGTGGTCGGTGGCTTATATGCTGCGGGTTATAGTGTTGCTGAGTTAGAGGAGTTGGCAATCAGTTTAGACTGGCAGCAAGCACTATCAGATGATCCGCCCCGCGAAGATGTGCCGTTTCGCCGCAAGCAAGATGATCGAGACTTTTTGGTCAAACAAAAGCTGAGCTTTCGCGATGACGGCACCTTAGGTTTGCCGCTCGGTGTTTTGCAGGGGCAAAATTTGGCGGTGTTATTAGAAAAGCTCTTTGCCCGTGCTGGTGCGGTGGAGGACTTTGATGAATTGCCAGTGCCTTTTCGTGCAGTTGCAGCGGATATTGCCACCGGGGAAAGTGTGGTGTTCTCGCAAGGACATTTAGCCTTGGCAGTACGTGCAAGTATGTCGATTCCAGCGTTGCTCACACCGGTAGAAGTGGATGGGCGACTGTTAGTGGATGGTGGTATCTCGGATAATATTCCTGTGGATATTGCCAGGCAAATGGGCGTCGATCGAGTGATCGTAGTGGATATTGGCTCACCTTTGGCAACAACCGAGTCACTGCATACTGTCTTTGATATTTTAAATCAGTCAGTGGCTTTGTTAACGCGGCGTAACTCTGAAGCGCAACTGGCAACGCTAACTTCGAGTGATATTTTAGTGCAGCCTGAACTGACAGGCTATGGTATTACCGACTTTGCTCGCGGCCAAGATTTGATCAGCGCGGGTTACCGTGCCACTGATGTGTTGCAGTGGCGCCTAGCTGAATTAGCGCAACCTTTACCTGCTGAACAAAAACTCTCGAGCAATTTAAAAAAGAAAAAAAAGGCCCCGCTGATTACCTCAATCAAAGTGCATAACACGTCAAAAGTGGGTGACGGAGTGATTCGTTATTATATACGTCAGCCGCTAAATGAGCCTTTAGATATTGAAAAACTGCAGAAAGATATGGGTACGCTGTACGGCTTGGAGTATTTTGATCGAGTTGAGTACCGCTTGATCCCTGAGCAAGATGGGAATGCGTTGGTGATAAATGCCACAGATAAGAGTACCGGTACTGATTACTTGCGTCTTGGTTTAAATTTGTCAGATGATTTTCGTGGCGACAGTGTTTTTAATATCGGTGCCAGTTTCCGTAAGAACGGTTTGAACCGTTTGGGTGCGGAGTGGTTGACACGGGTGCAGCTGGGTGACCATCAAGAGCTCTACACTGAGTTTTATCAGCCGTTGGATATTGGTTCACGCTATTTTGTCTCGCCGTGGCTGCATGGTGAGGTTCGTAATATTAAGTTTAGAGAAGAAGGTGACCCCATTGCTGAATACCGTCTGCAACGCATTCGCTATGGTTTGAATTTAGGCCGGCAAATAAGCACCAATGCTGAGGTACGCTTTGGTGTGGGTTCTGGCTGGGGCGATGCAGATGTGCGTATTGGTGAGCAAGGGCTACCCGACTTTAGCTTTAAAGAGGGTTATTACCAGCTCGAATATGCATTTGATAGTTTAGATAATGTTGACTTTCCACGCAGTGGCGAGGAATTGCGCATTTCTGCACTCCAGCACGCCACCGAGTTAGGCTCTGATGAGCGTTATCGGCAGTGGTTGGTGGAGCTGAATAAACCACTGAATTGGGGGGCAAATACTTTTGTCTTTGGTGGGCGCTATGCACGTACCTTGGATGCTGATGAGGTGGTGTCATCCAGTTATCAGTTGGGCGGTGCGCAGCAGTTATCAGGTTACCGTGAAAACGCGCTGGCCGGACAAAATGTCAGTATTGGGCGTATGGTTTATTATCGGCGCTTAACTCCAGTGCGAGCATTTTCGCTGGGTCTGCCTGTCTATGCTGGTTTATCGTTAGAGCGTGGACGAGTGTGGAATCAGTCGAATGATTTAGACAGTGGCTATATTAATGCGATGAGTGTGTTTGTCGCGGTGGATACGCCAATCGGTCCGCTCAACTTTAGTTATGGGATTAATGATGACTCTGAAAGCGCCTTTTATTTGAATCTGGGGCGTAGCTTTTAATCCTGGGCTGGAGTTAGCTTGGGCGTCGCCACGGTGTTGTGGTTTTACTGCAAGAGCAACACCGCGGCTGAATAAAAAACTAAAGCGCTAAGGGGCTGTAGTGGCCTCTGCTTCTGGTTCGATCAGTTGCAGCCATTGGGCGAGGACTTGATGGGCTTCGGCAACACCTAGGCGTTTAGTCGATGAAAAGAGTTGAATGCTTGCTGTTGCCCCCCATCTTTTTTCGATTTCTTTTTGGGTTTTCAACAGTGCACTTTTACTGGCGCCAAACGTCAGTTTGTCAGCTTTGGTCAGTAAAATATGCATCGGCATTTGGCTGCTTGCCGCCCAGTCGAGCATCAAACAGTCAAAAGGTGTTAAAGGGTGGCGAATGTCCATCATCAGCACCAAACCCATCAAACTGGTGCGGCTGCCCAGGTACGCTTCGAGGTGCTGCTGCCAGTGTAATTTTAATGGAATGGGGACTTTGGCATAACCGTAGCCGGGCAGGTCAACTAAGCGGCGTTCTTCATCGAGGCTAAAAAAGTTGAGCAGCTGCGTACGCCCAGGGGTTTTTGAGGTGCGTGCCAAGCTGGCGCGGGTTAAAGTATTGAGTGCGCTGGATTTGCCCGCGTTGGAGCGCCCAGCAAAGGCGACTTCGTAGCCTTCATCTTCAGGACACTGCTCAACACGTGCCGCGCTGGTTAAAAAGCTGGCTTGTTGGCACAGGCCAATAATGGGGTTTTTAGGCTGCATAAGTTATCCAAGTAAAAAGGTGCGGCAAGAGGTTCGTTTCCGTTTTAGTCTGAGCAGTATATAATGCTTCGGATAGTATGTGCGTATTGCCGTGAATGTATCTGCAAAGGTTGTCTGTGCGGCAGAATGTGGTAATGTTTGCATAATTTATAAGCGCCGAGGTTAGCTGGGTCAACTCCATGACTGGTTTTATCTTGGAAAAATAATTTTAGCCGTAGTTGGAAGAGCTGATGAACAAACTATTTGTAAGTCTGTTATTGACCTTGGGCATCAGTGGTTTAGCCCATGCCGAGGGAGATGCAGCTGCAGGTCAAGGTAAAATTGCTATGTGTTCTGCCTGTCACAATGCTGATGGTAACAGCACATTGCCAAACTTTCCGAAGTTGGCCGGTCAAGGTCAGCGTTATTTGTATAAGCAAATGCTTGATATTAAATCTGGCGAGCGTCCAATTGTTGAGATGACAGGCATGTTAGATGCAATGACAGATCAGGACTTGCAAGATATTGCCGCTTGGTACAATAGCCAGAAAGGTACTATTGGTGCCGCTGCTCCAGACCTAGTTAAGCGTGGCGGAGAGCTCTTTCAGGGCGGTAAGCTAGAAGATGGCATGCCTGCTTGTATTGGTTGCCACACACCAACAGGTGAAGGCATTGACTCTGCGATCTACCCTAAATTGAATGGTCAGCATGCAGCCTATACTGCTAAGCAATTAACGGATTTCCGTGAAGGCGATCGCGCGAACGATGGTGAAGCAATGATTATGCGCACCATTGCCGCTAAGTTAAGCAATAAAGATATCAAAGCTATTTCAAGCTACATTCAAGGCTTAAACTAATAGCTGAGTTGAGTCATTAAAAAACCGCCCAGCAGCGAGTCTGCTCGGCGGTTTTTTTGTGCCTACGACTTAACTGGGTCAGCGGTTGTAGGTAAAAAAGTTTATTGTTCTTGATTCTAATCTAGCAATACTTCTCATTAACAGGTCTATGCTAATAACATACAGTCAATACATGCTGTGTCAGCCGCTTAGGGTGTGCTGGTTCAGCTGAGGAGAGTTGCAATGCAGGTATTGGATCGGCGGCAGGCATTAACCATCATGCCTTTCTTTCGCTTAGGTTTTCGGCCTTTTTTCTTGCTGGGCAGTGTCTTGGCAGTGCTGGCTATTCCTTTGTGGGTTATGGCTTTGAATGGCTGGTTCGCTGACTGGCAGCCAACGGGAGGTTGGTTGGCTTGGCATCGGCATGAGCTGTTGTTTGGCTTTGCCACAGCAATAATTGCAGGTTTTTTACTCACAGCGGTGCAGACCTGGACTGGCGTTCCAGGTTTATCAGACAAACCGCTAATGGCGCTAACGGTCTTATGGGTTGCGGCGCGACTGGCTTGGTTGGTGGGTGCGCCAATGTGGTGCGTGATCGTCTTGGATGTTTTATTTTTGCCGCTGGTGGCGGCGCAGATGGCGCGCAGTGTTTGGCCTGTGCGGCAAGTGCGTAACTACCCACTAGTACTGGTATTAAGCCTGCTGGCCATCGCTAACGGGGTGACCTTGTATGCAATGGCTACGGGTAATGATCTTTTGCAGCGCCAAGCAACAGTCGGTGGAATATGGTTTGTTGCCGCAATTATGAGCATGATTGGTGGGCGGGTTATCCCGTTTTTCACCCAGCGTGGCCTGTTGCGCAAAGATGCAGTGACGCCTTGGCCAAAGCTGGATTGGGCTTTACTCATTGGCAGCATTATCGTCTCTCTGGCGATTATGCAGGGCTGGGCGCTACACGCTGAAGTGTTAGCGGGCGTAGTCTTTGCAGCTTTAGGTGTTGGGCACTTGTTGCGTTCGCTGCACTGGTATGACGCAGGTATTTGGCGTGTGCCGCTGCTGTGGTCCTTGCATCTGGCTTATGCGTGGATGGGGGTTGCTTGTGTGGCAATGGCGTTATGGCACTTTTCTGTATTCGCAAATATGAGTCTTGCTGTGCATGCGTTAACAGTGGGAGCCATGGGTGGGCTTATTCTAGGAATGATTGCTCGCGTAACCCTTGGCCACACTGGACGACAATTGCAGCCACCAAAGTCGATGACTTGGGCTTTTGTGCTGTTTAACCTTGGTGCGCTAGCCCGTGTTGTGCTGGTGGATTGGGCCTATATGCCGGGCCTGTGGGTTGCCGCAGTATGCTGGACGTTAGGTTTTGCTATGTATCTTTGGAGCTATGCACCCATGTTGTGGCAAGCACGGGTAGATGGCCAGCCAGGTTAAGGCGTGAAAATCGACCTTAGTATAGCTGTTAAAAAAACTGAACGGCCTAGAATGTTGGGTAATAGTCAAAGCGTCTGATGTGTTATTCGAGCAGTGCGTAAATGCTGCGAACATCCAGATAAAGCCTATCTAGTTAAGGCTGCTGTTAGACATACTTGAACACAACAACTCTTTAAAGGTGGTTGCATGAGCACTGATTTAAGTAAATTTATTCGCAATAAAGCATTTCTCGATAAAGTAGTGACAGCAGAAGAAGCAGCCACATGGATTGAAGATGGCATGACTTTGGGGATGAGTGGTTTTACTCTATTTGGTGAGCCAAAACTTTTCCCTAAAGCTTTAGCTGAGCGTGGGAAAAAAGAAAAATTCAAAATTGACTTGTTCACTGGTGCGTCGATGGGCCCAGCTGCGGATCAGTCCATGGCTGAAGCTGACATCATTAACCTGCGAGTGCCGTACCAAGGCAATCCCGTCCAGCGTAAAAAAATTAACGCAGGCGAAATTTTTTATATTGACCAGCATTTATCACATGTTGCCGAGTCGATTCGTCAAGGTACGTACCCAAGTCTTGACTACGCAATTATTGAAGCGGCTGCCATTACTGAAGATGGCGATATTATCCCGACTGGTTCTGTAGGTAACTCACCTATATTCCTTGATACCGCTAAGCATGTGATTATCGAGCTAAATATCAGTGCACCACCTGAGTATGAAGGCATGCATGATATTTATATGCAGAGTGCAGCAGGTGAAAATACCCGTGAAGCTATTCCAATGTTTGAAGTGAGCAAGCGCATTGGTACACCGGGAATGAAAGTTGATCCAGCGAAAGTACGCGGTATCATTATTTCTAGCGAGCCTGATATTCCTTCACCACTGTTTGAGCCCAACGCTGAAACCCAGCAAATTGCTGACAATCTACTGAGCTTTTTAGGCGAAGAAGTTAAAGCAGGTCGTTTAACTGAAAGCCTTGCGCCGTTGCAGTCAGGTGTTGGTTCGGTGGCAAACGCTGTGCTTAATGGTATGAAAACCTCTGGCTTTAAAGACATCGTTGTTGCTTCTGAAGTGCTGCAGGATGGTGTATTTGACTTGATTGATGCTGGAGTCGTGAAGTTTGCGGCTGGTACGGCATTGTCACTGTCGAAAAAGCGAGTTGAGAGCCTAGGTAAAGATCTGGCGAAGTACAAAGATAAAATTGTTTTTCGTCCGCAAGAAATCTCCAACCACCCTGAAGTCATTCGTCGTCTGGGTATTATCTCGTTCAATACTGCACTAGAGGTTGATATTTACGGTAACGTAAACTCAACGCACGTTGGCGGCACGCACATGATGAACGGTATTGGTGGCTCAGGTGATTTCGCCCGTAACGCGCGCATCACTATTTTTGTGACGCAATCCACCGCTAAAGACGGAAAAATCTCTGCAATTGTACCTTTCGTAGCCCATGTGGATCACACCAATCATGATGTTGACGTGATCATCACTGAGCAAGGCTATGCAGACTTGCGCGGTTTAGCGCCAACTCAGGCAGCTGAGCGTATTATCGAAAATTGCATGCACCCTGATTATAAGCAGCAGGCCCGTGATTACTTAGCAGCAGCCAAAGAGCGTGGTGGCCAAACTCCGCACGTTTTAGAAAAAGCCTTCTCTTGGCATACTAACTTGGCTGAAAAAGGCACAATGCTAATCAAGTAAGTCGCTCGGGTGGCTGGGGTGTCACAAAGGTGGTGCTCCAGCATCTAGATTGGATACAGAATAAAGGCAGATGTTTAACAGCATCTGCCTTTTTTGTGGACGCAGTAAAATTGAGGCAAGCAGTATGCTGCAGGTAAGGCCTGCATCAGGAGACTTTTATTAGCGGTATGCTCAGCTGCTCCAGTAACTGGGCTTGGGCATGACAGTCTTGCTGTTCTGCAGTGGGTTGCAGCTGCTGGTAGCTACCATCACTTTGTAATAGCCAAGCATGGGTATTGTCTTTGAGGTAGGTCAACAGCTCTTTTTTGACCCGCGCAAGCATTTTTTTGCCTTCTAATGGGAAGCAGGTCTCGATGCGCTTATCGAGGTTGCGCTCCATCCAATCCGCGCTGGACAGCAGCAGTTGCTCGTCAGCGCCACTGTTTAAAAAGTAAAAAACGCGGCTATGTTCAAGGAACTGACCAATGATTGAACGCACTTGGATATTGTGTGAAACCCCGGCAATTCCAGGGCGTAAACAGCACATGCCGCGCACAATAAGATCAATTTCTACGCCTGCTTGGCTGGCTTTGTAGAGGGCTTTAATCATACGGCCATCGGTCAAGGCATTGACCTTGATGATAATGCGCGCAGGTTGACCGGCGTCGGCATTACTGGCTTCGCGGGCAATTAAGTCCAGTAGTGTTTTTCTTAGGGTAAAAGGTGCGTGAAAGAGTTTTTTCATGCGTAAGGTTTTACCCATACCTATCAGCTGACTAAATAACTTGGAGACATCTGCGCAGAGCTCTGGGTCAGCAGTCAGTAAACTGTAATCTGTGTACAGACGCGCATTGCCAGCATGGTAATTGCCAGTGCCAAGGTGGGCATAACGGACAAAGTTACCGTTTTCGCGGCGTAAAATGGATGCGATTTTAGCGTGCGTTTTAAAACCAACTACGCCGTAAATAACCACTGCACCAGCGGCTTGTAAGCGACTGGCCAGAGCAAGGTTTGATTCTTCATCAAAACGTGCGCGCAACTCAATGACGACAGTGACTTCTTTGCCGTTACGCGCCGCATCAACCAAAGCGTCAACAATCTCAGAGTTAGCGCCGGCGCGGTACAGGGTTTGTTTAATGGCCAGCACGTAGGGATCTTTAGCGGCATGGCGCAGCAAATCAATAACAGGGGTGAAAGACTCAAATGGGTGGTAGAGCAAGATATCCTGCTTGCTGATGGCTTGAAAAATATTCTCACTGTTTTGCAGTGCTTTGGGGATGGCTGGGGTAAATGCTGGAAACTGTAAGTGTGGGTGACTGGCAAGATGGGTCACGCTAAATAAGCGTGTTAAGTTAACAGGGCCATTGACTTGATACAGCTCAGCGGGCGTTAAGCCAAACTGGTTGAGCAAAAAATCAACTAAGTGAGCAGGGCAGGTATCTGCAACTTCTAAACGCACGGCATTGCCAAAACGGCGCGAGTAGAGTTCGCCTCTGAGTGCTCGGGCTAAGTCTTCTACACCTTCGGCATCGACAGATAAGTCAGCATTGCGGGTTAATCTAAACTGATAGCAACCGCGCACACTCATGCCATGAAATAAGTCATCAGCATGGGCATGAATCATTGAGGATAAAAAAACATAGTTAACCCCAGGGCCGCCAACGTCTTCTGGGATTTGAATAATGCGTGGCAATAAGCGCGGTGCTGGCAAAATGGCTAAGCCAGAGTCGCGACCAAAGGCATCGACACCTTCCAGCTCAACAATAAAGTTTAAACTTTTATTGACCAGCAGCGGGAAGGGGTGGGTGGGATCAAGACCTATAGGGGTAATGATTGGCGCAATTTCTTCTTCAAAATATGCTTTGACCCAAGCCTGAATTTGACTGGTCCATTTGCGGCGGCGGATAAAACGTATGTCTTGTTTGGCCAGTTCAGGCAGCAATATATCGTTAAGGATTTGATATTGACGATCAACTTGCTCGTGTACCACTTCAGCAATGCGCGCTAGAGCTTGGTGCGGTTGTAAGCCGTCAGCATCTGCTTGCTCGCGCGCAAAAGTGATTTGTTCTTTTAATCCAGCTACGCGAATTTCAAAAAATTCATCGAGGTTGCTGGAGAAAATAAGCAAAAATTTCAAACGCTCGAGCAGTGGAGTGCTTGCATCGAGCGCTTGTTCTAAGACGCGAATATTAAATTGCAGTTGTGATAATTCTCGATGCAAATATAGGCTGCTGTCATCGAGGTTCGGCGGCGCTATGGCGGCGCAGGATGCATTGCTTGCTGTTACCGCGTTTGCGGTGTGCAGATTGTGCTCAGTATCCTGAGTGGGCTGCTTAGATCCTGCGTTGCACATAGACTCTCCGTTATAAGTTAAACGCCGTGTTTAAGCTGCTTGGCTGCATGCACCGCAAAGTAGGTAAGGATGCCGTCGGCTCCGGCGCGTTTAAACGCCACCAAGGACTCCATAATCACTGCTTCGCTTAACCAGCCATTTTCAATGGCAGCCATGTGCATTGCGTACTCGCCGCTGACTTGGTAGACAAAAGTGGGCGCTCGAAACTCTTCTTTGACGCGGTGCAGGATATCCAAGTACGGCATACCTGGCTTAACCATGACCATATCAGCGCCTTCGCTGAGGTCAGTCGCAACTTCATGTAGCGCTTCGTTGCTATTGGCAGGATCCATCTGGTAAGTGGATTTGTTTGCCGAGCCAAGGTTGGCAGCAGAGCCAACAGCATCGCGGAATGGGCCGTAATAGGCGCTCGCGTATTTAGCCGAGTACGCCATGATGCGCACATTGGTGTGTCCAGCCAGTTCTAGGGCCTCACGAATGGCTTGGATACGGCCGTCCATCATGTCTGAGGGGGCGACAATCTGAGCGCCAGCATCAGCGTGAGACAAGGCTTGGCGTACTAATGCATCGACTGTTTCTTCATTTAGAACATAGTTGTTGTCATCTAAAATGCCGTCTTGACCGTGGGTGGTGAAGGGGTCAAGGGCTACGTCGGTGATAACGCCAAGCTCTGGAAAGTGCTCGCGTAGAGCACGTACAGCGCGTTGGGCGATGCCTTCTGGGTCCCAAGCCGCAGCGGCGTCTAGTGATTTGCTTTCTAGCGGGGTGACAGGGAAGAGAGCGAGTGCTGGTATGCCAAGTTCGACCCAGAGTTCGGCTTCTTTGAGTAGTAAGTCAATGGAGAGGCGCTCTACTCCAGGCATTGAAGGAACTGCTTCACGGCGATTGCTGCCGTCTAAGACAAATACCGGGAGAATCAGGTCATCGACACTCAGCTGGTTTTCGCGCACTAAACGGCGAGAGAAATCATCACGGCGGTTGCGGCGTAATCGAGTAGCTGGAAAAATTCGGTTGGCAGTATTGATGCTCACAGTGGCTCCTCATCCCGCAAAAGCGGGGGTTGTGTAACGGTTTATAGGCTAATAGTATGACGAAAAGATTGTGAAAGTGCGAAACCTGCAGTATTTAAATGATGTGGGTTTGTGTAGAGCCTGCAATTTGCTCTGGAAATCTACCGTTGAGCGTATATTGTCAAATAAGTCTATTGCAACAGGCGTCTGCTCTGGTATTATTCACCCCCTGTTTTCGTGCGGTACTCGACAATGGTGTTGGGTGGCGGCACGGTTATATTCGAGGAAACTCCATGAAAGCCGATACTCACCCAAATTATGTTGAAATCAACGCTACCTGCAGCTGCGGTAACGTGATCACTACTCGTTCTACCATCGGTAAAGACATCAGTATTGATGTGTGCTCTGAGTGCCACCCTTTCTATACCGGAAAACAAAAAGTGCTTGATGTCGGTGGTCGTATTGATCGCTTTAAGCAGCGCTTCGGTGGTTTTGGCGCAACAAAGTAATGAGTATGTAAATGACCAATATACAATCGGTCGTGGCAATACTGAAAAAAGCGTCCTTAATGGGCGCTTTTTTTTTGCTGCTATCTTGTCATAGCTCTGCTTCGACTCTATTTTGCTCTATTAATAATGTTCCTGCTGAGCATGCAGTAGAGTACGTGGTGGATGGCGATACGTTGCGTTTACACGATCAGCGACGGGTACGCTTGATTGGCATTGATGCCCCAGAAATGGGGGGGCGCGGACGTAGCGCAGAGCCTTTCGCAGTACAAGCTACGCGCCGTTTAACTGAACTAGTGAAGGTCAATCACAATCAAGTGGGCTTGCAAGTGGGTGAGCAAAGCCATGACCGCTATGGTCGAGTTTTGGCGCACCTGTATGATCGCCATGGCTTAAGCTTGGAAGAGCAGTTAATCGCTGACGGCTTGGCCTACCATGTAGTGATTGCGCCTAATATTGCTTTAGCTGATTGTTTAGCACAGGCAGAGCAGTCCGCTCGTGAGCGGCAAGTGGGTTTATGGAAAACAGCCCGTTTTACTCCTGCTGATAAGCTCAATAAAGGCGGCTTTACCTTGCTGCAAGGGCGTATTAAGCATGTTGAGCGTAACAAAGGTGGTGTTTGGCTCGATTTAGGTCATTCTGTGACTATAAACATTCCTTTGAGTGCGCTACAGTACTTTCAAGGTGTAAATTTTGAGCAGTGGCAGGGGCGCAGGCTAAAATCCCGGGGCTGGATCTCTGAACGCAAAGGGCAGCCTAAAAGGCATGCCAAGTGGCGTTTAACGGTCAGTCACCCCAGTATGCTTGAATTGCAATGAGTGCAAAATGTCGTAATTAAACTTCAAAGATCCAGAAGATCGACATTTATGCAGACAGGGTAATGGAGACGCACTTGTGGGACTTAGTGTTCTTGAGTATGCTCCGATATCGTCAAATTCGTTACTTTTATTATTACAATTAAGCGGAAAATTCTAATTATGTCTGATCTAAAAACCGCCGCTCTCGAATACCATGCTTCCCCGCGTCCGGGGAAATTAAGTGTTGAGCTCACCAAACCAACTGCCACAGCGCGCGATTTAGCGCTAGCCTATAGCCCGGGTGTCGCTGAGCCCGTCCGTGAAATTGCCCGTGATGCCGATCTTGCTTATAAGTACACCGGTAAAGGCAATCTTGTTGCAGTTATTTCTGATGGTACGGCTATTTTAGGTCTAGGTAACTTAGGCCCACTGGCATCTAAGCCAGTGATGGAAGGTAAAGGCGTATTGTTTAAGCGCTTTGCTGGTGTGGATGTGTTTGATATCGAAGTTGATGCCGAAAGCCCACAAGCCTTTATTGATACAGTTAAGCGTATTTCCATCACCTTCGGTGGTATTAACCTCGAAGATATTAAAGCGCCTGAGTGCTTTGAAATTGAGCGTGCGCTTATTGAACAGTGCGACATACCAGTATTCCACGATGACCAGCACGGCACTGCGATTGTGACTGCTGCAGGTATGCTCAACGCGCTAGAAATTGCCGGTAAAACCCTAGAAGAAGCACGTATTGTTTGCTTGGGTGCCGGTGCTGCTGCAACAGCGTGCATGAAGCTGCTCATTAGTATGGGTGCTAAAGTCGAAAACATTTTCATGATTGACCGTAAAGGCGTGATTCACTCTGGCCGTGACGATCTCAATCAATATAAAGCTGTTTTTGCCCATGAGACCAGTCGTCGCACTTTAGCTGATGCGATGGACGGTGCTGACGCCTTTATTGGTTTGTCCGGCCCGAATTTGCTCAGTGCAGAAAACTTGATGCGCATGGCAGAAAACCCTGTGGTATTTGCGTGCTCCAACCCTGATCCTGAAATTGACCCGAAGCTTGCCCACGAAACCCGTCCTGATGTAATTATGGCCACTGGCCGTTCTGATTACCCTAATCAGGTGAATAACGTTCTAGGTTTCCCGTTTATTTTCCGCGGTGCGCTGGATGTTCGAGCCACGCGTATTAACGAAGAAATGAAAATTGCAGCGGTATACGCCTTGCGTGACTTGGCGAAAATGCCGGTGTCCAATGCCGTGTGTGATGCTTACGGTATTGATTGCTTAGAGTTTGGTCGTGAATACATTATTCCAAAGCCAATGGATCCACGTCTAATTACCTTGGTGTCTGATGCTGTGGCGAAAGCTGCCATTGAAACCGGTGTAGCTACTCTGCCTTACCCTAAGCACTACCCACTGACATCCGTGGATGATGTGTTTAACGGCTAAGCTTTAGCTGCTCACAAAAAACCCGCTCAGTGCACTGCCCTCCAATTATTGGATAGGTTGGTTCACATGGCGGGTTTTTTATTGCCTACACTTTTGTGCTCAGCGCTGCAGTACTGCTGCAGTGTTTTAGTTAGAAAAGATCAATAGGTGCCAGTTCAGCAGGTTCTGCATAAGGGCTGCTAGGTGCTTCCCAGCTGTTTTCAAACTCATCCATAGTGGGTGGTGCATCTTCACTTTTGAAGATCTCAAAGTACGCGTTGGCTGTGCCAGGGCGCGCAATACGCCCGCTAACTGGGTCGATGCGTAAGGTCATCATGCCAGCGGGCTCTTTCATTTGGTGCATGGGTTTGTCTTTGAGTGCATACGCCATGTAGTCAATCCAAATGGGTAGGGCTATGGTGCCACCATACTCGTTGCGGCCAAGGCTTTCTGGTTGATCAAAACCTGCCCAAACACTGGTGACATAGTCGCTGTTGTAACCCACAAACCAGCTGTCTTTCGATTCGTTAGTGGTGCCGGTTTTACCAGCTAAGTCGCTACGGTTTAAACTTAAAGCGCGTCGCCCGGTTCCCCGCTTAATCACGTCTTGCAGCATGTCAGTCATAATATAGGCAGTGCGCTCATCAATCACCCGCTCGGCCATTAACTGTGGTTCAAGCTCGCTATCAGCTAACAGTTGATCTGGGCTTAGGCTGTCAGCTGGTGCTGTGCCCTCAGATGGGATGCTGGGTGGGTTGGCCAGAAAAATTGTTTGGCCGTCACGGTTTTCGATGCGCTCAATCAAATAGGGCTCAACTTTATAGCCGCCATTGGCAAATACAGTCCAGCCTGCAGCGGTTTCCAGTGGGGTTAAAGTGGCGGTACCGAGCGCTAAGGATAAATTGCCCGGCAGGTCGTTGGGATTAAAGCCAAACTTGCTGATGTAGTCGCGGGCGTATTGCATACCGATATCTTGCAAAATACGAATCGAGACTAAGTTGCGTGAGCGATACAGGCCTTCACGGACTCGAATAGGGCCGAGGAAAGTATTGTTGTCATTCTTCGGTCGCCACACAGCTTTCATGCCGGGCTCAAATATTTCCAATGGTGCATCGTTAACGATAGTGGCTGCGGTATAGCCGGCATCAAGTGCAGCGCTGTAAACAAAAGGTTTAAAGCTGGAGCCCGGCTGACGTTTGGCTTGGATTGCACGGTTATAATTGCTTTGTTCAAAGGATAAACCGCCAACAAGAGCGCGAATGGCACCATTGCTTGCATCTAGAGAGACTAGCGCAGCTTGGGCTTTAGGGATTTGTGCGAAGCTGAGGGCGTTATCAGTTTGACGTTGAACACGAATGAGGTCGCCAACCTGGACGACATCGGCCGGTCTTCTAGGTACTGGCCCCATGCTACGGCTGTTGATAAAGGGGCGTGCCCAGCGCATGGTTTGCCAAGCAACGGGTTCTTCAGCGCCGTCGGCCAGCATCACTGTGATGGAGTCGTTATGCACTTGACTGACAATTGCTGGGATAAACTGGCTAATGGTGCGAGTTTTATTGAGCACTTCAGCCCACTGTGCTTGCGGCAGCGCAGTTTGCTCGGGTTTGCGGTAACCGTGACGGTGATCGTATGCGCTGAGGCCATCGAGTATGGCTTGATGGGCTTGCATTTGTAAATCGGATGGCACAGTTGTGGTTACGCTGTAGCCATCGGTATAGGCTTGGCCGCCAAAACGTCCAACCATTTCTGCCCGAGCCATTTCAGCAATATAGGGTGCAACCAGGTCGGGTGCAGTGACATGCAGGCGAGCAGTAAGTGGTTCTGCAATTGCTTCTTGATAATCTTCTGGCGAAATACGTCCTAGCCGTAACATGCGTCCAAGAATCCAGTCGCGGCGCTCTAAGCTGCGCTCAGGATTAACAATGGGGTTGAAGCGCGAAGGGGCTTTAGGGAGGCCGGCAATCATTGCCAGTTCAGCAAGACTCACCTCGCCAATAGACTTGCCATAGTAAAC
>JAAYTE010000037.1 GCA_012518175.1 Gammaproteobacteria bacterium
GCTGATCTTTGCGAATAAAGGGTGCTAAATAAGTATCAAAGGAGCTAAAGGCCTGCGCCCCAGCCCATTCGTTTTGCAAGGTGCCTAAAAAATTCACCATTTGTCCCAGCGCGCTGGACAGGTGTTTAGGCGGGCCGGCTTCAATGCGCCCAGGAATACCGTTAAAGCCTTCGTTGAGTAAGGTGCGCAGTGACCAGCCGGCGCAATAACCTGCGAGCATATCCAGGTCATGGATGTGCAAATCACCTTCGCGGTGCGCCGCGCCAATTTCGGGGCTGTACACTTCATTGAGCCAGTAGTTGGCGGTGACCTTGCCGGACACGTTGAGAATTAAACCGCCCAACGAGTAACCTTGGTTGGCA
Source organism: Gammaproteobacteria bacterium (assembly GCA_012518175.1). Taxonomy (GTDB): domain Bacteria; phylum Pseudomonadota; class Gammaproteobacteria; order Pseudomonadales; family Pseudomonadaceae; genus Denitrificimonas. Next base: position 363 of record JAAYTE010000037.1, read on the forward strand.
TTGGCGCGCACTCGCCAGTCTTCACGGGATAAGTACTCATTCATGGACGCGGCAACATCGACTAGATTTTTGCGGTCACGGCGCAAGCGTGCGTGTTGTTCGCGGTAGACAATGTAGGCGCGTGCGGTGCGGAAATGTCCGGCCGCCATTAGCGTGGTTTCCACCCGATCTTGGATATCCTCGACACAAAGCTCGTTGTGCTGGGGGAGGTTTTGCACCACCTGCTCGCAGATCTGTGCAGCGTTGGCTGCAGTAAATTCACCGCTAGCGCGTCCAGCAGCAGTAATGGCCTGCAAGATTTTTTCCGCGCTAAAAGGCACTTTGCGCTGATCGCGTTTGCGTAACAGACGGGGACTTTGAACAACAGCGAGCTGGGGCATAGGGTACCTCTGAATACATTATGTGGTGTTTTGTTTTGCGTTAAAACACAATATGTAGTGCAAGGTACGCGAAGGGGGCGAGAATTAAATTGACGCGGGTCAAGTCGACTTGATATCGACCAGGGGTGAGTTGGCTGGTGTTTCGTGCAATGACCTTAACCAGCTCACGGGCAGTGCGGCTGGCTAAGATGAATAAGAAAGGGCGGTTTAACCAGCTGTTGCGCTATAGCGGCGTACCCCCGTCATTGGCAAACTGCTGTGTGCAGCCACTGTGCCTGGCGTAGCAAAGGCAACCAAGTGATCCGCAGCCACAGCGATGCCTACATTCTCCCCAAGAAAATGATCAATATGGCTGGTGAAAATCGCTTCTAACTGATTACCGGTGGGCAGTTCCAGGCGATATAAAGTGGCGGCACCTAAAAAAGTCTTACCAATAATAATTGCGCGCAGTGGACTTTCTGGCGAGTCAATGATGTCGTCAGGGCGCAGTAATACATCCACAGTGCTGCCGGCAGGCCAGTTGTAAGCGCGGTTGCCACGAATGACCCCAAGCTCAGTCTGTACACTGTCATGGGTTAGCATTTGCCCACGAATAAAATAACCTTGGCCGACAAAACTGGCGACAAAGGGCGTCAACGGTTCGTGATAAAGGTTAAAAGGTGAGTCCCACTGCTCAAGGCGACCTTTATTAAATACGCCAATATTATCGCTCATGGCAAAGGCTTCCTCTTGGTCGTGGGTCACCAAAATAGCACTGGTGCCGCGCTGTTTAAGAATATCGCGCACTTCTTGGCTGAGGCGGCGGCGTAATTCACCGTCAAGGTTTGAAAAAGGCTCGTCAAGCAGTAATAAGTTAGGCTCTGGAGCCAGTGCGCGGGCTAAAGCAACACGTTGTTGCTGACCTCCGGACAATTCATGGGGGTAGCGCTGGCCTAAAGAATCGAGTTTAACCAACTCTAAAAGCTCTTGAGTGATGCGCTCTGCATTCGGGTTCTTGCGGATTCCGAAGGCAATGTTACGTTCCACGCTCAGGTGTGGAAACAACGCGTAATCTTGGAAAACCATGCCGATTCGGCGCTTTTCTGGTGCTAAGGTGAAATTGGGGCGAGAAATACTTTTGCCAGCGAGGCTAATTGAGCCTTTCATTATGGGTTCAAAGCCAGCTATAGCACGCAGTGTGGTGGTTTTACCGCAGCCAGATGGGCCTAGTAGGCAGCCAATATCACCGCTATTGAGGTGCAAGTTTAGGTCTTGAACGATAATTTGATTCTGATAGCCACAACTTAAATCAGTGAGGCTTAATAAAGGACCTTGTTTATCCATGCTGATAGGGTACCGGATAGATTAAAAATACCAATAAAGCTTTGTGGAGGCAGGCGCACAATAGCGGCAAACACAGACAATAAATAGGCCGCACAGCTCAATAAGATTGAGAATGAATCTTATAAGGTAATGGGGGTGCTGTGCAAACCGCGTCGGCTTCTGTTGGTTGACGCTGGCTGAATTACTCAAGCATTGTTTAAAATGTGGCAATTTATGGATAATTCCCCAGTTAAAATAAATAGCTTGATTTTAGTTAACCTAAATCAGAGCGTTGCACTGGGTTTTAGGCTAGAATATGCGCCAGGTGCCCATAAAAGAGTGGGCTTAATGACTTAAAGTATTTGTCGAGGTGAAGTGTGGATATCATCGAAACGATTAAAGATCAGATCGAAAACAACACGGTTTTGTTGTACATGAAAGGTTCTCCAAATGCACCGCAGTGTGGTTTCTCACAGCGTGCAACCCAGGCATTGATGGCCTGCGGTGAAAAATTTGCTTATGTTGATATTCTTGCCAACCCAGACATTCGCGCGAACCTGCCTGCTTATGCAAACTGGCCAACTTTCCCGCAGTTGTGGGTGGCTGGTGAACTAGTTGGTGGCTGCGACATCATCACTGAAATGCATGAAAGTGGTGAGTTAGAAACCTTAGTTAAAGGCGCTGTTGCTAAAGCAGAGGCTTAATCTTTAAGCCTGCTTGCGCTTGAGTGGTTTCTGACTGCTCATGCATAAACTAAAAAGCCCTTGTGCAGTGATGCACAGGGGCTTTTTGTTGGGCTGAATAAAACAGTTTAGGCGGAGTTTTTATCAGGCTCGGCGTTAGCTTGGGCACGGTTTAGCGCGCTGAACAGGGCGCGAATACTGGCTGTGGTGATATTGCTGTCAATACCTACGCCAAATACTGGGCGCTGTTCAGGCAGGCGTAACTCAATAAAGGCTGCAGCTTGCGCATCGCTACCGCTACCGATGGCATGCTGATGGTAGTCCATTATCTCTACCGGCATGGGCAGGCTGGCCACTAAGGCTTCCAGTGGGCCATTACCACAGCCGCTCCAGCTTTTGGTGACTCCGTTAGCGGAGACTTCAGTGATTAGCGTACAGGTGCCATCTTCTTCTTGAATGCGGTGCTTTTGTAAAGCATAAGGAGTGACTGCTTTTAAGTACTCATTGTCGAGGATGCTGTAGATCTGTGCTGCGCTCACTTCTAAGCCGGAGCGGTCTGTTTCTGTTTTGATCACTTGGCTAAACTCAATTTGCATGCGCCGTGGCAGTTGAATGCCGTACTCCTGCTCAAGCAAATACGTGACGCCACCTTTACCCGACTGGCTATTAACGCGGATGACAGCTTCGTAGTCACGGCCAATGTCTGCAGGGTCAATGGGCAAATACGGCACTTCCCAAATGTCGCCGGCTTGGCGCTGAGCAAAACCTTTGCGAATGGCATCTTGGTGTGAACCAGAAAACGCAGTGTGGACTAAATCACCCGCATACGGATGGCGTGGGTGTACAGGTAATTGGTTGCACTCTTCCACGACTTTACGCACTGCATCAATGTCGGAAAAATCCAGTTGCGGGTCGATGCCTTGGGTGTACATATTCAAAGCCAAGGTGACCAAGTCAACGTTACCGGTACGCTCACCGTTACCAAATAAGCACCCTTCAACACGGTCAGCACCGGCCAAAATACCCAGCTCGCTAGCTGCTACACCAGTGCCGCGATCGTTGTGGGTGTGCAGACTAATAATGACATTTTTACGGTGGTTAATATTGCGGGCAAACCACTCGATTTGGTCGGCGTAGACGTTGGGCATCGCCACTTCTACCGTGGCTGGCAAGTTAAGGATGACTTTGTTTGCGGCTGTGGGCTGCCAAACATCTAAGACCGCATTGCACACTTCTACGGCAAAAGGGGTTTCAGTGGCGCTAAAGGTTTCTGGTGAGTACTGGAATGTCCACTGGGTTTCTGGTTGCTGCGCAGCATATTTTTGAAACAGTTCAGCGGCATGCACGGCAATGGCCTTAACCCCGGCTTTGTCTTGATTGAAAACAATGCGGCGAAAGGCCGGCGATACCGCGTTGTACATATGCACAATGGCTTTGGGTGCGCCTTTAAGTGATTCAAAAGTGCGGGCAATTAAGTCTTCGCGGGCCTGAGTCAGTACTTGAATTGTGGTGTCTTCCGGAATGTGTCCCTCTTCAATCAGCAGGCGAACAAAATCAAAGTCAGTTTGTGATGCTGAGGGAAAGGCCACTTCAATTTCTTTAACGCCAACCTCAACCAGAGTTTTAAAGAAACGTAATTTCTTCTCTGGGCTCATCGGCTCGATCAGCGACTGGTTGCCATCGCGTAGGTCTGAACTGCACCAAATCGGTGCTTGGCTGATGGTCTTATTGGGCCAGGTGCGATCCGGTAAATCTAATACAGGGTAGGAGCGGTATTTGCTGGCGGGGTTACTCAACATCGTCATGGGCTGTTCCTTAATCACTAAAAAAATAAAACATGGGAGCAGCGCATACCTATTTTACTGAAAACTAACAATACGCTGTGTTGCATGTATCTGTTGTTAAATTTATAGAAAAGGGTTTTTTATTGCAAGTAGTGTTCAGAGATTGGTGGATGCTTGCGCTGATGTTGGTTTTCTATGCTTATTTTGTTTTTATCTGATGTTTTTTGGTTTTTTATTGCTTGGTTGTTCTGTGACGGTTTGCCGCAATTGTGGTTGCTTAATTTGTGCGATGATTTGTTCCTTAAAATTAAGCGCTGATTGAGTATGATTCAGTGACGGGGTTTAGCTTGTGATTCGGCTTTGCCAAAATAATTTGGTAGCGATTTGGCTTGGCTTATTTGCCATGCTGATGACTCATATCGGCCCGCTTATTTCCGGCGCACAAGCGCTTGCCAACCCACCAGTATTATCGGCTGTAGCACATACCCAAACGGCGCATCATCAGAGTGAGCTGCATTCCCACGTTTTAACTACAGAGTCATCAAAGCTTGCGCCTGCAGTTGTTGAATCTAGTGTCGATTATCATGCCTTGATGGGGCATCACGCTGCGCCTACGGGGCTGCCGCAATGGTTGGTCAATTTAGAGATGTGTGGCTATTGTGAATTGCTGACCATTAGCCCACCGTTGCTTTTAGTGCTGTTGCTCTTGCTGCCGGTTGTGCCCTGTGTGCTTGTCTTTGCTGCGCTGCCGCAACCGCCAAAGTACTTAGCTGTTGCTCGCAGTCTAAGCCTTCCTCGCGCTCCGCCTGCGCCATTTTTACTTAAATTCAGCAGGGCAACCTGCAACCGAAGTTAAATAAATAATGGATGCCAGTATGAACAATAACTCTACGCAAGGCGTGGCTTGGTCACGTCAAAATAATATTTTTAGACTCAAGCCTTTATCGCAGCATTTAGCACTAGCGCAGGCCGCTTTATTGGGTTTTGTATGCTTTGCGCCGCTACAGGTGAGTGCGGCAACTTTGGCTGAACCTGCGCAGTTGACGCCTGTGGTAATTACCGGTGTCGCGCAACAATCACCTTTAGTGGTGGTCACCGATCCGCGCATTCCGCGTCAGCCGATACCAGCCAGTGATGCGGCCGATTATTTGAAAACCATCCCAGGCTTTTCAGCGATTCGCAGTGGTGGGGTGAATAGTGATCCAGTCTTTCGTGGCATGTTTGGTTCGCGTTTAAAACTGCTGACCAATGGCGGTGAAATGCTCGGTGCGTGCCCCAGTCGAATGGATTCCCCCAGTTCCTATATCAGCCCAGAGACCTACGATAAGTTGAC
>JAAYTE010000038.1 GCA_012518175.1 Gammaproteobacteria bacterium
CGGCAATTTGCCAAAAACGTGGCATCGCCCGTTGCGTGCTGATTGCTAAGCCTGATGAAGTACACGCGATTGCTAAAGCACAAGGCATTGATTTGCCAGCTGACTTAGAAATTATCGACCCAGATAGCATTCGCCAGCGCTTTATCGCGCCCATGGTAGAGCTGCGTAAAGACAAAGGCTTAACCCCGCAACTGGCCAATGTGCAACTGGAAGATACTGTGGTGTTAGCCACCATGATGCTGGCAGAAGATGAAGTTGACGGTTTAGTTTCTGGCGCTGTGCATACCACGGCCAGCACCATCCGCCCTGCTCTGCAATTGATTAAAACTGCACCAGGCTACAACTTGGTGTCGTCAGTATTCTTTATGCTGCTGCCTGACCAAGTGCTGGTGTACGGTGACTGCGCAGTGAACCCTGATCCCAATGCCACACAACTGGCTGAAATTGCTCTGCAAAGTGCTGAATCGGCGCAAGCCTTTGGTATTGATCCCCGTGTTGCGATGATCAGCTACTCAACCGGTGACTCAGGTACCGGTGCTGAAGTAGAAAAAGTTCGCGAAGCAACACGCATCGCGCAAGAGCGTAATCCGGATATACCAATCGATGGTCCACTGCAATACGATGCTGCCAGCATTGAAAGCGTAGGCCGCTCAAAAGCACCGGACAGCTTAGTTGCAGGTCGCGCCACTGTGTTTATTTTCCCTGATCTAAACACCGGCAACACCACTTACAAAGCCGTACAGCGCAGTGCTAACGTCATCAGCGTTGGTCCCATGCTGCAAGGCTTGCGCAAGCCAGTCAACGATCTATCCCGCGGTGCTTTGGTTGACGACATTGTCTTCACCATTGCTTTAACTGCGATTCAAGCGGCGAATATGCCTTAAGCAAGACCGGCATTAAGAGTCACTGTTGCGTCCTGCGCAGTGACTCTTAAGTCTCATGCAATGCTTGCACTTCAGCACTGAAACGATAACCATACTCGGATAAAATCATATGTTTATGCCGCGCTGAGCGCATTATCCTGAGGTATTGCTTTTATGCTGCACGTTCTTCCGTCCTTAGTACGAGGCATAATTGCTTCATCAATTTTGGCACTCAATACTCTATTTTGGTGCTGGCCATTGTTTGCCTTGGCTTTATTAAAGCTGATTTTACCTTTTGCTCCCATTCAGCGCGCCTTACGCTTTGCCATGCACTGGATTGCCGAATCATGGATTGCGGTGAACTCGTTCTGGATGCGCCTCGTACAGCCCATCGAATGGGATGTTGAAGGGTTAGAGCAACTTGACCTAACCCATTCATGGCTCGTAACCAGCAACCACCAAAGCTGGGTGGATATTCTTGCCCTGCAATATCAATTTAACCGTCGCCTACCCTTTCTCAAGTTTTTCTTAAAAAAAGAACTGATTTGGGTGCCGGTGATTGGCTTGTGCTGGTGGGCACTGGAATTTCCTTTCATGAAACGCTACAGCAAAGCCTACCTTGCTAAGCACCCAGAAAAACAAGGCCAAGACCTTATCACCACACGCAAAGCCTGTGAGCGTTATAAAACCAATCCGGTCTCGGTCTTTAACTTCTTAGAAGGCACACGCTTCACTCCAGAAAAACACCAGCAGCAGAACTCCCCTTTTCAGCACTTGTTAAAACCTAAGGCTGGCGGCATTGCTTTTGTGCTGGATGCGATGGGCGAGCAACTGCATGGCCTAGTCAATGTCACCCTGCATTATCCGCAGGGCAAACCCGGATTGTGGGACCTGCTCAGCGGAAAAATTCAGCGCATTGTGATGCGGGTCGAGGTGCTACCTATCCCAGAACAATTCATTGGGCAAAGCTACGATCAAAACATGCAGTACCGCGCCCAATTTCAAGACTGGGTCAATCAACTTTGGCAAGACAAAGACCAACTCCTAACCCAGATAATCAACGCCGAGCAGTCAAAGCCAAACAGCTAAAAAGCCACTTGCCACCATAGTCGATAGCGCGCCACTGGGCGAACACTGGTGATGCGCGCTATACTTGGTCGCTTAATTCAAGCGCCTGCACTGTGCGTTAAGTCTCTTTAGCGTACCCACTGCCTGCTCATCTACACCGAGTCTGCTCGTTAAAAGCACTTGATGTTCCCTTCACACTAGAGGAGCGTTTCATGACCGTTATTAAGCAAGATGATTTGATCCAAAGCGTTGCTGACGCCTTGCAGTTTATTTCTTATTACCACCCGCTCGACTTTATTGAAGCCATGCATGAGGCCTATTTACGCGAAGAGTCAGCCTCAGCTAAAGATGCCATGGCGCAGATTTTGATTAACTCCCGCATGAGCGCCACTGGCCACCGTCCATTGTGCCAAGACACCGGTATTGTCACCGTGTTCGTCCGTGTGGGCATGGATGTACGCTGGGATGGCGCGACCATGAGCCTCGATGACATGATCAACGAAGGCGTGCGCCGTGCTTACCAGTTACCCGAAAACGTTTTGCGCGCTTCAATTTTAGCTGACCCAGCCGGTGCGCGTCGCAACACCAAAGACAACACCCCAGCCGTTATTCACTACTCTATCGTGCCGGGTAACACCGTTGAATTTGATATCGCAGCCAAAGGTGGCGGTTCAGAAAACAAAGCGCAAATGGCCATGCTCAACCCGTCCGACTCCATCGTTGACTGGGTGTTAGAGACAGTGCCAAAAATGGGTGCGGGCTGGTGTCCACCAGGCATGCTCGGCATTGGTATTGGCGGTACTGCAGAGAAAGCTGCGGTGATGGCCAAAGAAGTGCTGATGGAATCCATTGATATCCATGAACTGCAAGCCCGTGGCGCACAAAACCGTGTAGAAGAAATCCGCTTAGAACTGTTTGAGAAGGTCAACCAACTGGGTATTGGCGCTCAAGGCTTGGGCGGTCTCACCACCGTACTTGATGTAAAAATCATGGACTACCCAACCCACGCAGCCTCTTTACCGGTGTGCATGATCCCTAACTGCGCCGCCACCCGTCACGCCAACTTTACCCTCGATGGTTCAGGTCCGGCAGTACTTGAAGCGCCATCTTTGGATGCCTTCCCGGATATCGTTTGGGAAGCAGGTCCTTCCGCACGCCGGGTCAATCTAGATACTTTGACCCCAGAAGAAGTGCAAAGCTGGAAGCCCGGTGAAACAGTCCTGCTCAACGGTAAAATGTTTACCGGCCGTGATGCGGCGCACAAGCGTATGGTAGATATGCTCAACAATGGTGAAGAGCTACCAGTGGACCTCAAAGGTCGCTTTATCTACTACGTGGGCCCGGTTGACCCAGTCGGCGATGAAGTGGTCGGACCGGCCGGCCCCACCACTGCTACACGGATGGACAAATTCACCCGTCAAATCCTTGAAAGCACAGGCTTGTTGGGCATGATTGGTAAATCTGAGCGCGGCCCTATTGCCATTGAAGCTATTAAAGACAATAAAGCGGTCTACCTGATGGCCGTCGGCGGTGCAGCTTACTTAGTCGCGCAGGCCATTAAGAAATCACGGGTTGCCGCCTTCCCTGAACTGGGTATGGAAGCCATCTACGAGTTTGATGTAGTAGATATGCCGGTAACCGTTGCGGTGGATACCTCAGGTGAGTCAGTACATATCACTGGTCCTGCTCTATGGCAGAAAAAGATCGCTGACAGCTTAGCCGTTGAGATTGAATAAACCCAACAGCAACGACCGCTAAACAGCATCGAGGCCGAGACTCAGTTCTCGGCCTTTTTATTTATTCGCAACTGCGCCTTATACACTGAGCAAAGCTCCAAGGCCTGGCTGCACACAAACTGAGAGTACACGCCCGTGGCCAACCGCCGTTACAGTTGTATCGCCTTGAGCAACCCAAAATCACCAACCAATGTTGGCTCAATTATGCGTGCCGCCGGCTGCTACGGCGTCAATAGCGTGTTTTATACCGGTGTGCGTTATGACCGCGCTAAAGACTTTATAACCGACACCAAAAAAGTGCACCAAGATGTGCCCTTGATCAACATTGACGACCTGCGCAAGATTCTACCGCTGGGCTGCACTCCAGTAGCCATTGAACTGGTGGAGGGCGCACGCCCCTTACCAGAGTACACCCACCCCGACCGTGCTTTATATATCTTCGGCCCAGAAGATGGCTCGCTGGATAAAGAAATTCGTGATTGGTGTGAGGACGTGGTGTATATCCCCACCAACGGCTGCATGAACTTGGCGGCAACCGTTAATGTCGTGCTCTACGATCGCCTTGCCAAAGGCTTAAATACCAAGTCAGGCCCGCTGTTTAAGTAGCCTTATAGCCAAAGCGGGTTAAACCGCTGATTTTTTATTCGGTTTCGGCAGCTTGCGTAGGCGCCACGCAGGCCATAACGCCAGTAGAAAAGCCAAGCCCAGCACGATAAAAGTACGCTCAAACGCCAGAGTTTCGGCCACAAAGTCACCGCCCAACGACTTATATTGCCACTCTAGATACACGGTTAATAAGTTAATCCCAAAAGCCCCACCCAACTGCCGCACAAAGGTCACAGCGCCAGCACCATAGGGCAACTCATCGACAGTGAGACTGTCCAAAGAAGCCATGCTCAACGCTGGCATAATCAAGCCAATACCCATGCGCCCTAAGCTGGCAATCACACACAACCATAAAAAACCGCTGCTAGCCCCCCAAATGCCATACCACACAGCTGACAAGGCAAAGAGAAATAAGCCTGCACACAACAGCCAAACAATAGCGATGCGGTCACACAGCCAGCCGCTCGCAAAGGAAGCTAAGCCAAGCAAAATACCTGCCGGCAATAACAACACCCCAGCGTCACCAGCGCTGTAGCCGTTGATAGTTTGCAGAAATAATGGGATTAAATAGGTCGAGCCATACAGACCTAAGCCTAACGCCAAGGCTACCCAGCTGGCACGTCGAAAAGCAGCCAAACGCCATAAACGCAAATGCAAAATGGGCTTTTTACTGCGCAGCGTGCGAATAAAAAACACCAGTGCACAGGCTGCAGTAATCAGCGCAAGCGTCACAACGCGCCAATCACCCCAGGCATACCGTGGCCCTTCAGAAATAGCCGCAAGACCAGCAAAGATGGCGGTCGTCAGCATGACAAAAGACAGCACATCCAAGCGTCTCGAGTTGGGATTTTGCTCATCAGGTAGGAGCCAATGCCCCGCTAGCATCAACACAAAACATACGGGTAAAGGTAACCAGAACGCAGACATCCAACCAAAATGATCGACTAAATAACCACCCACTGTCGGCCCAATACTCGGTGCAATCATTAAGCCAAGGCCGTACATACCTAAAGCTGCGCCACGCCCACCGCCGGCATACACGCGAAAAATAAGCACTGTTGCTAATGGCTGAATAATGCCCGCAGAGCCCCCTTGCAAAATACGCAAGATAATCAGTTGCCAACCCGCGGTGGCCATCAACGCCAGCACTGAGCATACGACAAACAAACCGATACTGAACTGCACTGTTAAGCGCGAGCCAAACTTAGCCTGTGCCCAAGCTGCCAGCAATAAGCCTGCAGTCATTGCCGCGAGAAAACCCGTTGCCAACCACTGCGCCAGCGGACGGCCCATACTAAACTCATCCATAATGGCCGGTAGTGCCACGTTAATGCTGGTCGAGGACAACACCATTACCATGCTGCCCAACATCAGTACACCTAATAACCAGACACGGTACAGGGCGCCAAAACGTGCGTTTAAACTGGCAAGATCTCGTTTCATGTATTCTTTTCTAAATTTGCCAACATTTGCGCATGTATTTGCTGACAGGTTTGAATGTCTTGCTCAGTCAAACCCGCGAAAATTTCTCGGCGTAATCCAGTGGCAATCACTTCGATTTCTGCAATTAAGGGGATTGCCGCGTCGGTCAGGGCAATTTTTTTAACCCGACGATCCTGCTCATCTGTTTGCCGCTCTATGAGCTGCTGCGCCTCTAAGGCATCTAGCAATCGAGCTAAGGTGGGATTTTCAACACCAACACTGCAGGCCAACTCACCTTGCGTGGGTAGCACCTTGTCCCGCGCCAAGTGCAGTAATACTAACCAGCGTGCCTGAGACAGTCCAAGCTCAGCTAAGCGCCTATCCAATTCAGCACGCCACGCACGGGATAATTGCGTGAGCTGCATTCCAAAGCGGTGCTGTTCATACATGGTTACGAAGTCTCCAAGCTAATCGTGAGCAGACTAAGTATACCTAGATTAAAACACCCTGCGACAACAGTTCCTCCGCCTTATGTCGTATAAAGCGGAGGCTGCGCAGTCATTACTTAACGATGATACGTGCGGTTTCTAAGTAAACCGGCGCAACTTTCTGCAAGTCATCACGCTTGTAGGTTTCTGAGGCGATATGCACCTCTTCTAATGTTTCAGCCAGCTCTTCTAGCTCGCTGTTAATTTTTTCCAGAGCATTTTCTAAAGTGTAGGTCAGCTCATGGATAGCCTGCAGGTTTTCATTGGTCAACTCAGCAGCCAGTGCTGTTTCAAGACGATTATTGTACTCAGAAAAGTTTGCTACTGCAGTTTGCAGGTCAGGTGATGCCACGCCTTTAAAGTGATCTGGACGTTCAGCATCGGCAACGGCAACCCCTGCAACTGCCAAGCTAACCGCTAGTACTGCACCCTTGATTAAATTTTTCATGCTTTGCCCTTAGTGAGGTTTTGTGTGCGAGCAAATTTAACAAACCGCCACACAAACAGCAATCATTATCATTAGCGTTAACTGTTATTTTAAAACGACAGCTCATACTTTTAAACTTGATTTACCGATCTTAACCAATGCTCATAACTTTTCTAACCACAAAAAAATACCCCGAACCAGTCGGGGTATTTTTAGCGTAACGATTGAGTTAACCGTTAAACAGTCTCACTTAGTGATCCTGTGCACCAGAGCGACCGATACCTGTCTGACTGCGTACAGTCAGTGCAGTAAATGCATCACGCTCTTTATCTGCACGGGCACTCTTATCAGTAACTGAGAAGAACCAGATCGTAAAGAACGCCAATGGAATCGAGAAGATACCTGGGTTCGGGAACG
>JAAYTE010000039.1 GCA_012518175.1 Gammaproteobacteria bacterium
GGAATACCAGCTTTAATTCGATAGGTAATTTGCTCATCTTCACTGGCTGCTTGCAGCTGCTCATTGAGCATTGCGGCAGAAATTAACGGGCAGGTTTCTGACATACCGTAAGCTGCAGTCAACTGAATACCTTGCGCTAAGGCAGCATCGTATAAAGCTCGCGGCAACGCGCTACCACCAATAATCAGTTTCCAGCCCTTAAAATCTTTACCTTGCGCAGCTTTAGCCCCAAGAATCATTTGCACTATCGTGGGGACGCAATGTGAGAAAGTAACGCTTTCACGCTCCCACAACTCCACTAACACTTCAGGATCATAGCGCCCGGGGTACACCTGCTTCAGGCCGAGCATAGTCGCGACGTAGGGCATTCCCCAAGCATGCACATGAAACATTGGGGTAATGGGCATATACACATCATCGGTGCCACATAGACGCACACTGTCCACGCTCCCCACCACAGAAGCCATGGCTAGGGTATGCAAGACCAACTGCCGGTGAGTGAAGTACACTCCTTTGGGGTTGCCAGTGGTACCAGTCGTATAAAAAGTGGTGGCCACAGAGTTTTCATCAAATTCCGCAAATGCATAGTGCGGCGCTGCACTGGCTAAGAGCGCTTCATATTCACCCACTGAATCAACCAGCTCGACAGCTTCCTGCCCTGCATCTGCTAGCAGTAATGTGCGTTCAACAGTGGTTAACTCGTCGGCCAAACCCGCATAGAGTTCAGCAAACTCACTATTGACCAAGACAAAGCGGTCTTCGGCATGATTCATGGTGTAAAGAATTTGCTGCGGTGATAAGCGCACATTAATAGTGTGCAGCACCGCCCCCAGCATCGGCACGGCAAACATACATTCGAGATAACGATGACTATCCCAATCCATCACCGCCACTGTATCACCGGCTTTGACTCCCATTTGGGTCAAAACATTAGCCAAGCGCGCAATACGCTCCACGAAGGTGGTGTAGCTGTAACGCAGTTGATCGCGGTAAACAATTTCACGACTGCTCTCGTAGCGCACGCCAGAGAGTAAAAGACTTTTAATCAGCAGAGGGGCGGCATGAGCATTTTCAGCTGAAGGCAAAATTCGTGTCTGAAGCATGTGGATACCTATTGTTATTTTTGATTTTTCATCTGTATTAACAAAGGTATAGCTAGGCATGAGCTAATACATCAGCCTAAAGCATGAATTGCTGTATAGCTCTTTATCGCGCAACAGCAAGCAATCACAACGATGCCGGTATTTTTCAGTAAGAAAACTGGATCAGTAGGCATTAAAAATCAGCTACTGAGTCACACGCAACAACTGCCGCGTAGGGTTATTCAGTCAGCCATACCAAGCTGGCAAAACGACCGGTCACGGACTCGCGCCGGTAAGAATAAAACCTTGCATCGGTTAGGGTGCACAAGCCCCCGCCATATACAGCCTGCACACCACAAGCCGCTAAGCGGATGCGCGCTAACTGATAAAGATCAGCAAGCCAACGCCCTGCATTAGAGCTGGCAACAAAAGCATGACGGGCAGCAGCATGCTGCTGGGTAAAAGCCTCACGCACCTCGCCGCCCACTTCAAAAACTTCAGCGCCAATAGCAGGCCCAAGCCAAGCCATAATCTGCTGTGGCGCAACCTGCATCGCGCTCACAGTATTTTCCAGCACCCCAGCAGCCAAGCTGCGCCAACCGGCATGGGCCGCCGCCACACAGGTGCCTGCTTGATCAGTAAACAACACTGGCAAACAATCAGCACTCATAATGCAGCTCGCTAGAGCAATGTCGCGCGAAACACTGGCATCAGCACTTAACACCTGCTGTGCATTGGCAGCCACTACTTGATTGCCATGCACTTGATTTAACCAAGCGGGCTGGCAACCTAAAGCTGTGGCTAAATAGCGGCGATTGGCCTGCACTTGCTCAGCACAGTCGCCAACATGCGCACCTAAGTTAAAGTGCGCAAAAGGCGCTGCACTGTCGCCGTGGCTGCGCGTAGTAACACAGGCGCGGACATTTTTTGGCGCAGGCCAATCAGGCGTCAGCCAATCCAGTGGCTTTAAGCTTAATTCGTGGCTCACCCAACAAATGCCTCACGATCCTGACGCAACAAGGTCAACAGCCAAGTAAAGTCTTCTGGCAGCGGTGCCTCCCACTTCATGCGTTTGCCTGTCGCGGGGTGCTCAAGCTCTAAGAAGCGCGCATGCAGTGCTTGCCGCGGAAACTCTTTGAGCGACTCTAACAGGGTTGGATTAACCGCTGGCGGGATACGAAAGCGTCCGCCGTAGGCAGGGTCACCCACCAATGGAAAACCAACATGCGTCATATGCACACGAATTTGGTGGGTACGCCCAGTTTCGAGCATCACCCGCGTGTGGGTATGGGAGCGGAAGCGCTCTAACACACGGTAATGGCTCACCGCTGGCTTACCGCTATCAATCACAGCCATGCGTTGGCGCTGTTGGCCATGACGACCAATCGGCGCATCAATGGTTGCCCCAGAGGTAATCACCCCAACCACAATCGCCTCATAGGTACGCCCGACACTACGGGCTTGCAACTGCTCAACTAAGCTGGTGTGCGCCACCAATGTTTTTGCCACCACCATTAAACCTGTGGTGTCTTTATCTAAACGGTGCACAATACCGGCACGGGGCACTTCAATCAGGTTAGGCACATGAAAAAGCAGCGCATTTAATAAAGTCCCATCTGGATGCCCAGCAGCAGGATGCACTACCAGACCTGCAGGCTTATTCAGCACTAAAATATGCTCGTCTTCGTAGACGATATCCAATGGAATATCTTGCGCGACCCACTCACCCTGAGCCTCATGCTCAGCCGTCAAATGTAGCTCAGAGCCACTGTAAACCGTATCTCGCGGTCGAATAATCTGACCATCCACGGTCAAACGATTTTCTTTGATCCATGCAGTCAAACGTGAACGGGAATGCTCCGGGAACAACTGTGCAGCAACCTGATCTAAGCGTTTCCCACCCAGTTCCACTGGAACCTTTGCGTATAATTGAATTGTTTCAGTCGTATTTGTTGGCATACTCATCAACAGAGAATGCGTAGGCTTTGGTTTCAAGCGCACGCTTGTGGTTAAATACAGCATAATTTGCTTTGGATCACGATCCAAGGTGTTCACTATAACAGGACGGCTCACTGCAAGTCAGCCAACCGTTTACCGGCGTACTCAATCATGCATCTAAGGCACCTGCTATTTATCGCTATTTTTACCTTACTAGGCGCCTGTGCGTCCAAGGGTATTGATGAAACTCTAAGCGAAACCGCGCTCTACCAGCAAGCGCAAACAGATCTTGAGAAAAACAGATACTCATCAGCGGTGAGCAAATTAAAAGCATTAGAATCACGCTATCCCTTTGGTCGTTATGCCGAGCAAGCTCAGCTAGAGCTGATTTATGCATACTACAAAAACATGGAGCCTGAAGCTTCACGCGCTTCTGCTGACCGTTTTATCCGCCTGCATCCCCAGCATGCCAATGTGGACTATGCCTATTATATGAAAGGCATCGCATCTTTTGATCAAGACCGCGGCTTGTTAGCGCGCTTTTTACCCTTAGATATGTCGCAGCGCGACCCTGGCGCAGCACGTAACTCGTACAATGAGTTTGCCCAGCTCACCAACCGCTTCCCAAACAGCCGTTATGCCCCAGACGCCAAGCAACGGATGATTTACTTGCGCAACTTGCTGGCAGCGTATGAAGTGCATGTGGCTTACTTCTACCTAAAACGCCAATCTTATGTGGCAGCGCTCAACCGTGGCCGCTATATCGTTGAAAACTTTCAAGAAACCCCATCAGTGGCTGACGGCTTAGCCATTATGACGGAGGCCTACCAGCACCTAGCGCTCAATGATTTAGCTGAAATCAGCTTAGAAACATTGCAGTTGAACTACCCAGAGCACGCAAGTTTAGCCAGTGGTACCTTTAAGCCTCGAGTGAAAGATTACGATGAGCGCTCTTGGTTAAGTATGGCCACCTTAGGCTTTATCGGGGGTAATGAAGATTTACGCCCACAGCAAACACAAGCCAGCAAAGATGTGATCCGTCAGTATGAAGACGCTGCAGAACAAGTGCCGGACAGTGTGCGTACCGCGATTAACAATGACAAACCCAAGCGCAGCTGGCTCAACCGTCTAACCTTTGGCGTATTCGGGAAATAAAAGACAATTTAGCAAACAAATAAAAAGGAGGCACAAGGCCTCCTTTTTATTATCTTTCGCACGGCAAAATAACTTTCAACAAGTTATTTTGCCGATACAAAAAAGGAGCTATCTGCACAGATGCTCCTTTAATGCGCCCTCTTCAACAGTTGTGCCGCTGGTTCCGTCGCGACCCGGATAAGGTGGCGGGCTTGCTTGAAAAACACGGGGTAACATGTTTTTACGCACACAACCTCGATAAAGGCCGTGTGCTTGGGCATAGAATCTAAACAAGCCGTGAACTGGTTCCCAGTGTAGCTAACCATCACGAGAGAATGCTTGCTAAAACAGCAAAAAAACTGGCAATATAGCAATAAAAAACCAACTAATATCAATTCACGGCAAAATAAAACCTTCCAAGTCAAATAACCAGCAACCTAATCAGCAAAAGAGGCAAAAATGGACAAGCTTGACCGCTATGATTTACGTATCCTGCAAGAACTGCAGAACAATGCCCAACTGTCCAATCAAGACCTCGCCGAGCGCATTGGTTTATCAGCTTCGCCCTGCTCACGCCGAGTTAAAGCTCTAGAGGATGGGGGCTATATTTTAAAGCACGTAGCTTTGCTGGACCGTAAAAAGCTGGGCCTGACATTAACTGCGTATGTATTAATTGGCATGGACCGACATACACCTGAGCGTTTCGAGAATTTTCAAACGCAGATATGCCAGTGGCCAGAAGTGCTGGAATGCAGTCTAATCACCGGCATGGATGCAGATTATCAACTCAAAGTCATAGTGCCAGACATGGATCACTACCAAAAATTTCTACTGGAAAAGCTGACTCGAGTAGAGGGGGTGACCAGTGTGCGCTCAAGTTTTGTGCTAAATCATGTGCAACTCTCAACCGCTTTGCCATTAAGCCACCTCAGTACTTAATCGCTGCTAAAGCACTGCTGCACTAGGATCTTGTGTGCATTTTTTAGACTTAGGAGTCACCTGTCCTTACATTGTCATTTTTTTGGCGTATAATATTGACATACTTATGTGCTGGATCAATGAAACACTGTTACTTAACTGATTTGACCGTGATAAATCATGTTACTTAGCAGCGCAGATAATACATTGTGCAAGATACACAGCAGCCTGTTAGATGATTTGGAAAACTATGGAAACTGAAGTATTCGAAGAGCTCATGGTGACCGTCTTAGTAGGTGGTCTCATTTTATTTATGGCTTTTATCGTTTGGGACTTAGCTAAAAAATCTAAAGCGGGCCGTTATGGCACTGCCGTTTTGTTTTTTGCTTTAGGCCTCGGTGTATTCGGTTTCCTGATTAAAACCATAGTGATTGCCATTAAAGGCCTGTAACTCTCGCCGCCACTGCTTTCACTCCTACCCTGCCAGACTACTAACATTTACTGCTCCCAGCCTATTTAAACCTTTAATACTCCAAGGATACACCGAATGAAAGCTGCTGATATCGTTATGCAGAGCTATGGCCGCTGCTGTGCAAGCGATGGTTTTTTCGACTCATTTTATGACCACTTTCTCGCTAGCTCGCCAGAAGTACGCGACAAGTTCGCCAACACCAATATGGCTGGTCAAAAACTCCTCTTACGCCAAGGCATTTTAAACGTAGTGCTGCATGCCCGCGGTATGCCCGACACCAAACTTAAAGCTCTGGGTTGCTCGCACTCACGCAAAGGCATGAATATTCGTCCTGAGCTCTACACCCTATGGTTTAATGCTCTGGCTGCCACCATCCGTGAGCATGACAAACAAAGCACCACCGAAATCATCCAAGCTTGGCGCGAAGTTGTCAGTAAAAGTGTTGAAGTTATTATTGCTGAATACTAAGCCAAGACTGGCAAACAGCTATGGGTGACTTGCCTAGCCTTGCCCATAGCGCTATTTGAGCAAATGCCAGAGTTACCCGCTAGCAGGTTAAATCTGGCAGCGCCAGAGTGCGCCACTGCCCGCTAGGCAAATCAGCTAAATGCCACTCACCAATTTGCACCCGCACTAAGCGCAGAGTTGGCAAGCCGACTGCCGCAGTCATCCGCCGCACCTGTCGGTTGCGCCCCTCATAAATCGTCAGCTGCAGCCAAGCCGTGGGTATTTGTTTACGCTCACGCACTGGCGGAGTACGCGGCCACAACTCCGGCTCAGCAATATGCTCAACCTCAGCAGGAGCAGTAAGACCATCTTTAAGTTCGATACCATCACGTAAACGCTGTAATTGCTCTGCCTGTGGAGCACCTTCCACCTGCACCCAATACACTTTACGCAGTTTAAACTTAGGCTCAGCAATGCGCGCTTGCAAACGGCCGCTATTGGTGAGCAATACTAGGCCTTCGCTGTCCCGGTCTAAACGCCCAGCAGGGTACACTCCGGCTACGGGCACATAGTCTTTTAACGTGGCCCGCCCTAACTCATCGGTAAACTGCGTCAGCACATCATAGGGCTTATTGAGCATTAATAAGCACGGCTGAGCGGGTTCTGCTGGGCGCTGCCGTGGAGTTTTGCGCGAGCGCTGAGCAGGACTTTTAAAACGCTGCGCATGAGAACGCGGCTTCATTGGCTTGCTCATTAGCGCACCTATACCGCCAAGCAGGCGGCAAGCTCCGCCAACCAAGGTTCAGCATCACTCTCTGGCGTGACTGTTTCACTGGCATCTAAGCGCAGCATTTCTTGCAACTCGACAATGCCCAGCTCAGCGTAAAGTTCGCGAATCGCTTCACCGCCTGCGCAAAAGTCTTCGCCATAGCAGGCATCCCCCAAGCCAATCACCGCCCCCAGCAACCCCGCCCACTGCGGCGGCTGATCACGCAAAGCATTAACTAAAGGCTGCAAGTTTTCCGGTAACTCTCCCATTCCGGTGGTTGAGGTTACAAACAATAGCGCCTCGGGTTCTAAAGCCACTAGTTCAGAATAAGATATACGCGGCTTATAGCTGACATTGAGCCCCGCTGCAGTCAACACTTGTGCAGCGTGATGCGCTACATCTTCTGCTGCACCAAATACTGTGCCGGACACAATCACCAGTTTAATCGCCATACTCGACAGCTGCCTCAATCAATAAAATTGCTCGAATAATATTTAAAATACTTGAATAGTTTTCATCATAGCAAGAATCTATAATTCTGTAACAAGGGCAATTCACCCAGTTTTTGTAGGTTGTACTCATTTGCAGTCTAGTATAGCTTTATCCACCCCCTATCTCAGGGCTCTTGATAGTCAACTGCCACTAGCAACCACGGATTA